>NZ_LXJQ01000023.1:0-86608 GCF_001728925.1 Pseudomonas sp. 1D4 | reverse complement strand
TGGTGCCGGACAGGCTGTCTCGCTTTGAAAACAAGCGGGGGATCATCGCCAGCTACATCTTCGATGTGATCGAAGTGGGCAAGACCAAGGGTTGGGTCCGGGCGTTGCTGTGGGATGGCCTGTGCGGGCTGTTCCTGTTCAACGTCTTGCTGATTTATGCAATCGAGCGGAAGAAGCTGACGCCTCCGCCCGACTTCACCGATCCCGCCATCGTCGAGTGGTCCCAGCCGCTGCCGCCTGAGCAGTGGGCTAAGCGCTCCCCGGACCTGGAAGCCGCCATCCAGGCCCGTGAGGCGGAGCTGGCCGCGCAGGTGGGGCCGGTATGAGCCCTCCTGGTGCCTTGCCCTGGGCGGCTCATTCCGCCAGGCGCATCTGTCAGCCAATGGAGCGAGCGCCGCGTCACAAAACCGACAAGCAGGGGCTCCAGGCGGGATAAGTGGCCAACCATGCCGGAAAGCCGACGGCTAGCATGGTCCCTGAACCCTTCTGCGAGCCTGCGTCATGGCGCCGCCCGATCACGATCAAGAGCCCGCTCCGCCGCTGTGGAGCCTGGAAGACCTGAACAAGGCCTACCAGCAGGGCTACATGGCCGGTCTCACCGGCCAGCCCATCTACCCGCAACCCTATGCGGCGGACGTTCTTGCAGCGGCCTGGGAGGCCGGCTGGGACGATGGCCACGACCAGTATCAACTGCAGCGCCCGCCGCGCATCGCCTGAAGCACACCTGGCCACGGCATCCGCCAACCGGCCCTGACCCGCATCCCCTCGGCCGGCCGCTCAGGCCTGGCCGACCGCCATCAACTGCTCCACCAGCCAGCCCAGCGCCGCGTCGGAGTCGCGCTGGGCCAGGCTCACCAGGTCCAGGTGGAACGGCCCCAGGGCGAAGGGCAGGGGGTGCACCGCGAGCGGCAGCAACCGCGCGAAGTGCGCCGCCAGCCGCGCCGGCAGCACCACCGTGAGGTCGGTACCGGCCACGATGTGGGCCGCCTGCAGGTAGTTCGGCGTGGTGTAGACGATCTCCCGCGCCAGACCCTGCTCCCCCAGCCACTGATCCACCATGCCTTTGGTCTGGCCCCCATGTACCCACAGGTGGCGTAGCCTCAGGAAGGTCGCCAGGTCCGGCGCCTGCTGCAGTTGCGGGTGATCGCGGCGGGCCACGAGGCGCAGGCTCTCGCTCATCCAGCGCCGTGCTCGGAAGCGTGTCGGGATGCGCTCGAAGCGCCCCAGCACCAGGTCCAGCTCGCCCTGGTCCAGCGCCTCGGCCGGCAGGCTCGGGGTCAGGTGGCGGATGGCGATGCGCAGCCCCGGCGCCTCCAGGGCCAGTTGCTGCAGCAGCCGGGGCATGGCGATCAGCTCCACGTAGTCGGTCACTGCGATGGTGAAGCGCTGCTGGCTGCGCGCCGGGTCGAAGCCCTCGCCGGTCACCAGGCTCTGCTCGATCTGGCGCAGTGCCGCGCGGATCGGCATCTCCAGCGCCAGGGCCCGTGCCGTGGGCTGCATGCCACGGCCCACGCGGGTCAGCAGCGGGTCGCCGAGCAGCTCCCGCAGGCGGTTCAGGGCGTTGCTCACCGCCGGCTGGCTCAGCGCCAGGCGTTCCGCCGCGCGGGATACGCTGCGTTCGCGCAGCAGGGCATCGAGCACCCGCAGCAGGTTCAGGTCGAAGTTGGAAATATTCACAGCGGGAATGCGGCCTATCACAAGACTAAATTTCAAAAATAGTACCGGCTTCCTTACTGTGTTCCACGGCTCTCAAGCTCCCCCACCCAGAACAACAAGAGGACGAGGCAATGACCCGCACCCCCTACGACATCCAGCACGCCGCCGTGATCGGCGCCGGCACCATGGGCCGCGGCATCGTCATGAGCCTGGCCAGCGCCGGCATTCCCGTGCGCTGGCTGGACAGCAACCCGCAGATGCTCGAACAGGGGCTGGGCGTGGTGGCCGACACCTACGCCCACAACGTGCGCCAGGGCCGCATCGACGAAGCCGAGGCCGCCGCCCGCCGCGCGCGCATCCAGCCGGTGCAGGGCTACGACGACCTGGCCGAGGTGGACCTGGTGATCGAAGCGGTCTACGAGAACCTCGACCTCAAGCAGCAGATCTTCCGCGCGCTGGACGCCCGGCTGAAGCCCTCGGCCATCCTCGCCAGCAACACCTCGGCGCTGGACATCGACGCCATCGCCGCCGTCACCGCCCGCCCCGAGCAGGTCCTCGGCCTGCACTTCTTCAGCCCGGCGCACATCATGAGGCTGCTGGAGATCGTGCGTGGCGCCAGGACCGCCCAGCCGGTGCTGGACGCTGCCCTGGAGCTGGGCAAACGCATGGGCAAGGTCAGCGTCGTCGCCGGCAACTGCGACGGCTTCATCGGCAACCGCATGCTCCACGCCTACGTCCGCGAGGCGCGGATGATGCTGCTGGAAGGCGCCTTCCCCCACCAGGTCGACGCTGCCCTGCAAGCCTTCGGCTTCGCCATGGGCCCGTTCCGCATGTACGACGTGGTCGGCATCGACCTCGAATGGCGCGCCCGCGAACTGGCCGGCAAGGGCCAGGACGACCCGGCGGTGCAGGTGGACAACCGCCTCTGCGCCCTTGGCCGCTTCGGCCAGAAGTCACGCATGGGCTACTACCGCTACGCCGAAGGCAGCCGCCAGGCCGAGCACGACCCGGAAGTGGATGCCCTGGTGCTGGCCGTCTCCGAGCAGCTTGGCTTCCAGCGCCGGGCCATCGGCCAGGAGGAAATCCTCGAGCGCTGCCTGTTGGCGCTGGTCAACGAGGGCGCGAAGATCCTCGAAGAAGGCATCGCCGCCTCCAGCGCCGACATCGACACCGTCTACCTCAACGGCTACGGCTTCCCTGCCGACAAGGGCGGCCCCATGAGCTGGGCCGACGGCCAGGGTCTGGAGGCCCTGCGCGAGCGCCTGGAGTACCTCGCCGGCCGCCACGGTCTGCACTGGCAGCCCGCCGCCCTGATCCAGCGCCTGGCCGCCGAAGGCCGGGGCTTCGCCGACTGCTGCCTGGAGGCTTGAGATGAGCTACACCGCCCCCCTGCGCGACATGCGCTTCGTGCTCCATGAACTGTTCGACGCCGCCGGCCATTGCGAACGGCTGGGCAACGGCCTGGACCGCGAGCTGATCGACGGCGTGCTGCCACGGGACAGCGGCCACCGCGAGGCGTTGCTCGGCGGCGCCGACTGCCTGATGGCGTTGCCGGAGGCGCACTTCGCCTTCTGAGCCCGGGCCACACAACAACAAGAGGACGCCCCATGCAGCCCTTCAGCTTTGCCACCACCGCGCAGATTCTCTGCGAATCCGGCTCCGCCACCCGCCTCGCTGAGCTGTGCCGCGAGCGCGAGGCCCGGCGCGTACTGATCGTCACCGACCCGGGCATCACCCGCCTGAACCTGCTTGACCCGATCCTGCCGGGCTTCGCCGCCGCCGCCGGCCTGGCGGTGGAGGTGTTCGACCAGGTGCAGGCCGACCCGCCGGAGGCGGTGGTGCTGCAGGCGGTGGACCAGGCGAAGGCTCTGCGCGCCGAACTGGTGATCGGCTTCGGCGGCGGCAGCTCCATGGACGTAGCCAAGCTGGTGGCGCTGCTGGCCCACCCGGCGTGCGGGCAGGGGCTCCAGGACCTCTACGGCGTCGGCAACGCCCGGGGCCGGCGCCTGCCGCTGATCCAGGTGCCGACCACCGCCGGCACCGGCTCGGAAGTCACCCCCATCGCCATCGTCACCACCGGCGAGACCACCAAGCTGGGCGTGGTGTCGCCGCTGCTGCTGCCGGACCTGGCGCTGCTGGACGCCGACCTCACCCTCGGCCTGCCCGCAGCCGTCACCGCCGCCACCGGCATCGACGCCATGGTCCACGCCATCGAGGCCTACACCAGCCGCCACAAGAAGAACCCGCTGTCCGACCTGCTCGCCCGCGAGGCCCTGCGCCTGCTCTGCGCCCACCTCGACGAGGCGGTGCACAACGGCCGCAACCGCGAGGCGCGCCAGGCCATGCTGCTGGGCGCCTGCCTGGCCGGGCAGGCCTTCGCCAACGCCCCGGTGGCAGCGGTGCACGCCCTGGCCTATCCCCTGGGCGGGCACTACCACATCCCCCACGGGCTCTCGAATGCGCTGGTGCTGCCCCACGTGCTGGGCTTCAACGCCGAGGTGGCCGCGCCGCTCTACGCCGAACTGGCGCCGCTGGTGCTGGGTCGCAAGCTGCAGCCGGGCAACGCGCTGCACCTCACCGAGCAGCTCATCGTCGAGCTGGCCGACTGCAGCGAGCGCAGCGGCCTGCCCACGCGCCTGCGTGATGCCGGCGTGGCCGAGGCCATGCTGCCGCAACTGGCGAAGGACGCCATGTTGCAACAGCGCCTGCTGGTGAATAATCCGCGCGATGTCAGCGAGCGCGATGCGCTGGCGATCTACCAAGCCGCCTACTGAGACGAAGCGTGATGAACCAACCCCAGCACCTGCGCAGCGACTACCGCCACTTCCAGCCGATCACCACCCGCTGGCACGACAACGACGTCTACGGCCATGTGAACAACGTCGTCTACTACGGCTTCTTCGACACGGCGGTGAACACCTACCTGATCGAAATGGGTGGGCTGGACATCCACGACGGCGACGTCGTCGGCTTCGTGGTCAGCTCCGCCTGCGACTACTTCGCCTCCATCGCCTTCCCCGAGCGCATCGAGGTGGGTCTGCGGGTCGGCAAGCTGGGCAACAGCTCGGTGCAGTACGAGCTGGCCATCTTCAAGGCCGGCGAAGACGATGCCTGCGCCGCCGGACGCTTCGTCCACGTCTTCGTCGACCGCACCAGCAATCGCCCGGTGCCGATCCCCGAGCGCCTGCGCGCGGCCCTGGCGGAACTGCTGGTGGCGGGCTGACCACGGCGTCGGCAGGACCCTTCCCGGGCTGAAGCCCGGGCTACGGCGCCTCCGTTTGCCGGCGCTTTTTTCACCAGATCGACCCTAAACAGCCGGAATGGCGACATCCTGCGGGGTGCGCCGACCGGTCGCTCTACCCTAAAGCGCCGCGAGCACGCAGAATGCGCAGCCAAATCCGCTGCGCTTCCACCGACTGCAGGGCGACAAGACCCTGCGGCCCGAGGGATTTTTTCCCCGTGAAGGCCGGTGAAGTGCAGGGGGGTCCATTGGTACGGTCGCTGCGGCGACCCCTGTCTGTGAACCTGCCATGTCCCAAGCCAACCGCTCCATCCTCCAGCGCCTGAAGGGCACCAGCCTGGTCACGCGCATCCTCGTCGGGCTGGTGGCCGGCGTTCTCCTGGCGGTGTTCGAGCCCGAAGCGGCTGCGGCCGTCGGCCTGCTCGGCACCCTGTTCGTCACCGCCCTGAAGGCCGTGGCACCGGTGCTGGTGTTCGTCCTGGTGATCGCCGCCATCGGCAACCACAAGCCCGGTGAGCGCACCCACATCCGCCCGATCCTGTTCCTCTACCTGATCGGCACCTTCTCTGCTGCCGTTGTGGCGGTGCTGGCCTCCAGCCTGTTCCCCTCGACCCTGCACCTGAGCGCCGCCGCCACCGAGCTGGCCCCGCCCGGGAACATCTCCGAGGTGCTGCTGAGCCTGCTCTCCAGCGCGGTGGCCAACCCGGTCAAGGCGCTGATGGAGGCCAACTTCATCGGCATCCTGGTCTGGGCCGTGGGCCTGGGCATCGCCATCCGCCAGGGCAGCGAGACCACCCGCGCGGTGTTCAGCGACCTGTCCCACGGCGTGTCGCTGATCGTCCGCGTGGTGATCGCCTTCGCTCCGCTGGGCATCTTCGGCCTGGTGGCTTCGACCCTGGCGACCAACGGCCTGACGGTGCTGGCGGACTATGCCCACCTGCTGGTGGTGCTGGTCGGCTGCATGCTGTTCGTGGCCTTCGTGGTGAACCCGCTGATCGTTTACTGGAAGATCCGCCGCAACCCCTTCCCGCTGGTACTGGCCTGCCTGCGCGAGAGCGGCATCACCGCGTTCTTCACCCGCAGCTCGGCGGCCAACATCCCGGTGAACCTGCAACTGTGCGACAAGCTCGGCCTGCACGAGGACACCTACTCGGTGTCGATCCCCCTGGGCGCGACCATCAACATGGCCGGCGCGGCCATCACCATCACCGTGCTGACCCTGGCGGCGGTGCACACCCTGGGCATCGCCGTGGACATCCCCACCGCCATCCTGCTCAGCGTGGTGGCAGCCGTCTGCGCATGCGGCGCTTCGGGCGTGGCCGGTGGTTCGCTGCTGCTGATCCCGCTGGCGTGCAGCCTGTTCGGCATCCCCAGCGACGTGGCGATGCAGGTGGTGGCCGTGGGCTTCATCATCGGCATCCTGCAGGACGCCGCCGAGACCGCGCTGAACTCCTCCACCGACGTGCTGTTCACCGCCGCGGCCTGCATGGCCAAGGGTGACGTGCGCGATCCGGCCCAGGTCGGCAACGCCGGCTGATCCCCCCGGCACGCCCGCACTCAGGGCGTGCCGTCTTTCCCGTCCGCCGTCGGCGGGTCCAGCCAGAGGCTGGCATCCGTTGCCGGCAGGCCGCTCTCCAGTTCGATGATCCGCCGCTCGCCGAGCCGTGCCAGGCCATTCAGGTGCCCGTAGTGGCGCTGGAACAGCACGCGGAAGCTGCCGTCTTCGCGCACCTGCTTGAAGCCTTCGGCAAAGCGCCGGGCCAGTTCGGCATCCCCCCGGTTGAAGGCGAAGTACACCGGCATGGCGTAACGCAGGGCCAGGTGCGGCTCGACCATCAGGTCCGGGTGTCCCTGCACCTCCAGCCAGGCTTCGCTCAAGGCGCGGTGGAAGTAGTCGAAGCGACGCTGCTCCAGCATCGGCAGCAGGCTGCCGGCGTTGGCCATGCCCAGCACCGGCAGGCGGTTGCGTGCGAAGAGCGGGAAGTCGCTCCACTGGCTGCCGAAGCCGCCGGTGTGCCTGCGCAGCCCGTCGACCTCCTGAACCCCAGCGAAGTCGGCCTGGCGGTCGCGGCGGATGATCAGCACCCGGTAGCCGAGCATGCCGGCGTGCATGTCCACCGGCAGCATGTTCAGGGTGGTCAGGCGCTCGGCATTGGGCGGTACGTAGGCGAGGTCCACCTGGCCTTCGCGCAGCAGCGCCAGGCAGCGCTCCTGGGACGGGTCGGGGCGCTCATCCCCGGGGGCGATGCGGGCGGCACCGTAGCGGTCGGCGGTGCGCGCGAGGATCAGGTTGGCCAGCTCGATGCGGTAGGCGTAGTTCGCGCCGTGGTATTGGCAGACGCGCAGCAGGCGTTCCGCTCGGGCGGGCAGGGCAGGCAGCAGCAACAGGCAGCACAACAGCAGGATCAGGGGGTGGCGGACAGGACCCATGACGGTTCCACGGCAGTCAGCGAACAGGCACCAGCACAGTAAGGGGGCAAGGTTACAGGCTTCGGGGCGGCGCTGCGCGCTTGGGGGTCATCGGCCTGTCTGAGTACCAGGGCGGGCCAGTGTTCGAGCCAGCCTTTTGCGCGGGCGCGCTCGGCCAGCAGGTGGGGTTTCGGGTGCCGGGGGTTGGGGGTCAGTCGTAGTCGCAGCAGGCCGTGCTGGGGGAAGGGCGAGCGGAACTCCAGGTCGCCACCGGGGCGCAGGCGCACGCCGATGGCGGTTTCCACTTCGGGCCAGCGGGCCATGGCGTCGCAGCTGTCGTGGTAGGGGGCGTCGCCGTTGCGCAGGTGCATGCGTGCCTGGTTCTTCACCGACCAGCGCAGGTGCCCGGCCTGCTGGCGCAGGTGCGCCTCGATGCGCGCGTCGGCTTCGGCGTCGGGTTGGTCGGGGTCGAAGTGGATCAGGTCGATGTCGTTGAGCGGGGTGGGATGCCGGTAGCCGTGCAACTGGTCCCAGGCGAGGTTGCGGACGAAGCCGGCAGCCAGCCAGGCGTCCTTCAGGCCGAGGCTGGCCAGGCAGCGCAGGGCCAGCAGGCGCTGGGCGTCCGCCCGTATCCAGCGCTGCAGGTGCAGGTAGGTGCCGGCCCGGGTCAGGGCCGGCGGTTGCGGTCGATCATCCGCGGTCAATGGTGGTGCCTGTGCTTGCGCGGGCACCAGCCACGGCCGGGGTGGTGGCGCTCGCCGCGATGGCGGCCGAGGGCGTTGCCGCCGGGGGCCGGCGGCGCCTCACAGGATGCGGTTGCCTTCCCGGCTCGGTTGCAGGCGGATGGCCACGAACTTGGAGGTGGGGGTGTGGCTGCCCACGCCGTGGCTGTCCAGCGGCACCAGCGGGTTGGTCTCCGGGTAGTAGGCGGCGGCCTGCCCGGCGGGGATGTCGAAGGCCAGCAGGGTGAAGCCTTCCACCTTGCGCTCCACGCCGTCGTCCCACAGCGACACCATGTCCACTTTCTGCCCCGGCTGGTAACCCAGGCGGTCGATGTCGGCTGCGTTGGCGAACACCACGTGGCGCTGGCCACGCACGCCCCGGTAGCGGTCGTCGAGGCCGTAGATGGTGGTGTTGTACTGGTCGTGGGAACGCAGGGTCTGGAGGATCAGGTCCGGCTGCTGGCCGGTGGCGCGCACACGCTCGTGCAGCAGGGTGGCCGGCAGGGCATGGGCCTTGAAGTTGGCCTTGCCGGTGGCGGTCTTCCAGGTGCGGTCCGCCGCGGAGTTGCCGAGGTGGAAGCCACCCGGGTTCTTCACCCGCTGGTTGAAGTCGTGGAAGCCGGGGATGGTTTCGGCGATCAGGTCGCGGATGCGGTCGTAGTTGGCCACCAGGGCGTCCCACTCCACCGGGTGGTCACCCAGGGTGGCCTTGGCGATGCCGGCGACGATGGACGGCTCCGAGCGCATCTGCTTCGACAGCGGGGCCAGTTGGCCGTAGGAGGCGTGGATCATGCTGAAGGAGTCCTCCACCGTCACCGCCTGCGGGCCGTGGGCCTGTTCGTCGATGTCGGTGCGACCCAGGCACGGCAGGATCAGCGCGTCGCGGCCGGTGGTGAGGTGGCTGCGGTTGAGCTTGGTGCTGATCTGCACGGTGAGGTCGCAGTTCATCAGCGCCTGGTGGGTGCGCGGGCTGTCCGGGGTGGCCTGGGCGAAGTTGCCGCCGAGGCCGATGAAGACCTTGGCGCGGCCTTCGAGCATGGCGTTGATGGCTTCCACGGTGTTGTGGCCGTTCTCCCGCGGGACCTTGAAGCGGAAGCGCTGCTCGATGGCGTCCAGCAGGGCCGCCGGCGGGCGGTCGTTGATGCCCATGGTGCGGTCGCCCTGCACGTTGCTGTGGCCGCGCACCGGGCACAGGCCGGCGCCGGGGTGGCCGATGTTGCCGCGCAGCAGTTGCAGGTTGACCAGCTCCTGCAGGGTCGGCACCGAGTGGTGGTGCTGGGTGAGGCCCATGGCCCAGCAGACGATGACGCGGTCGGCGCGGCGGTACATCAGCGCCGCCTGCTCGATCTCGGCCTTGGCGAGGCCGGACTGCGCCTCGATGTGGGCCCAGTCGGTGGTGTCCAGCTCGGCCAGGTAGGCGTCGAGGCCGTCGGTGTGCTCGGCGATGAAGGCGTGGTCGAACACCGCCGGCTCGCCCTTGGCCTGGGCTTCGCGCTCCCACTGCAGGAGGAACTTGGCGATGCCGCGGATGGCGGCCATGTCGCCGCCCAGGGCGGGGCGGAAGAAGGCGGTGTTCAGCGGGGCGGAGCCGTTGGTGAGCATCTCCAGGGCGTGCTGGGGATGCTGGAAGCGTTCCAGGCCGCGCTCCTTGAGCGGGTTGAAGCAGACCACCTGGGCGCCGCGTTTCACCGCTTCGCGCAGCGGTTCGAGCATGCGCGGGTGGTTGGTGCCGGGGTTCTGGCCGAAGACGAAGATGGCGTCGGCGTGCTCGAAATCGCCGAAGGTCACGGTGCCCTTGCCGATGCCGACGCTCTGGCCGAGGGCGACGCCGCTGGCTTCGTGGCACATGTTCGAGCAGTCGGGGAAGTTGTTGGTGCCGTAGGCGCGGACGAACAACTGGTAGAGGAAGGCGGCTTCGTTGCTGGCCCGGCCGGAGGTGTAGAACTCGGCCTGGTTCGGGTCGGGCAGGCGCTTGAGGTGGCTGGCGACGAGGGCGAAGGCGGCGTCCCAGTCGATGGGCACGTAGTGGTCGCTGTCGCGGTCGTAGCGCATCGGCTCGGTGAGGCGGCCCTGGTATTCGAGCCAGTAGTCGCTCTGTTCGCGCAGTTGGCTGACGCTGTAGCGGGCGAAGAAGGTGCGGTCCACGCCGCGCTTGGTGGCTTCCCAGTTCACGGCCTTGGCGCCGTTCTCGCAGAACTTCACGCGGCCGTCTTCGGGGGAGTCGCCCCAGGCGCAGCCGGGGCAGTCGAAGCCGCCGTTCTGGTTGGTCTTGAGCAGGGCACGCAGGTTCTTGAACGGCTGTTTGCTGTCCAGCCAGAAGCGCGTGACGCTCTTCAGCGCGCCCCAGCCGGCGGCGGCGCCACGGTAGGGTTTGTAGCGGGGTTGCACGGGTTGCAGGCTCATTGCGGAGTGTCGTTCTCGTGGCGCGGCGCCGGGCTGTAGACCCGGGGTGCGCTGTGGTGGGGCAGGTGGATGAGGTTGAGGCGGTGGCGGCGGGCCCATTGCACGGTCAGGGCGGTGGGTGCGGACAGGCTGACCAGGGTGGACAGCCCGGCGCGCACGGCCTTGTGGATCAGTTCCAGGCTGCAGCGGCTGGTGACCACGGCGAAGCCGGCGCGCGGGTCCTGCCCGCTTTGCAGCAGGGCGCCGATTAGCTTGTCGAGGGCGTTGTGGCGGCCGATGTCTTCGCGGCACAGGGCCAGGGTGCCGCTGCCGTCGACGAACAGGGCGGCGTGCAGGGCGCCGCTGCGCCGGGCCAGGTCCTGCTGGTCGGCGATGCGCTGGCGCAGGTCGGCGAGGTGGTCCAGGGGCGGCAGCGGGCTGCGGGCGAGCACGTCGAGGTTGGGCAGCGCCTGCTCCAGGGCCTCGACGCCGCACAGGCCGCAGCCGGTGTTGCCGGCCAGTTGGCGGCGCTGGTCCTTGAGGGCCCAGAAGGCGCGGCTGGCGATCTCCACTTCGGCGCGCAGTGCTTCGCCGGCGCCGCTGACCTGGATGTCGTAGAGGTCGTCGAGGCTGCCGATGATGCCGGCGCTGAGGCTGAAGCCGACGACGAAGTCCTCGATGTTGCGCGGCGAGACCATCATTACGGCGTGGCTGATGCCGTTGTAGGCAATGGCCAGGGCGCTTTCCTCGGCCAGGGCGGCCTCGCCGGGCTGTGCGCTGCCACCCAGTTCCAGGTACTGGTAATCGGTGGGCGGTGGCGGTGGCTCGACGGCGCTGAACGGACGGCGGGCGGCGCGACGGGGCATGGCGGGGTCTCCCCTGCGGCGGATTGACTCAGGCAGCCTAGGCCGGTCGGGGGGCGCCGTCTAATCGCTTTGCCCGATGCTGTGATCGACGTCGTCTATCGGTCAGGTTTGCGCGCCTCTGGCTCGGGCTCAGGCGCTTGCCAGAAGGTCCCGGGCTTCGCTGAAGCAGGTGTCGGCGAGGGTGGAACGGGGCAGTCCACGGCGCTGGATGAGCCCGAAGGGGGCAAGGGTATTGGCCTGCTCGATGGGTGTCAGCGCCAGGTGCTCGGCGAGGGCGTCGAGGCCGCTGGCCAACGGCATGATGGCGCAGCACAGGCCGGCGCTGACGGCCTGCAGCAACTGGTGCACGGCGTCCGTCTCCAGGCGCGGGCGGGGCGTCAGGCCCCGGCTGCGGAAGCCGTGGTCGATGGACTGGCGGAAATGCATGCTGCCGGAGAGCAGGCCCAGGGGCAGGGTGGCCAACTGTTCCCAGGTCAGGGCGGTGTCGCTGAAGGGGAAGTGGCGACGGTCGTGCAGCAGGCCCATGCGGGTGTCGGCGATCTCCAGGTACTCGAAGTGTTCGCGGTCGAGGCGGTCCAGGTAGCAGAGGCCGAGGTCGAGCTGGTTGCTCGCCAGGCGTTCGAGGATCTGCTCGGAGCTGAGGGCGAAGAGCTGGAAGCGCAGGTTGGGGTGGCGTTCGGCGAAGGCGCGGATCAGCCCCATGGGGTCGTAGCCGGCCAGGGGCACCAGCCCCAGGCGCAGGGTGCCGACCAGTTGCCCGCGGCAGGCGGCGGCCTCGGCCTGCAGGCCGTCGTGGGCGGCGAGCAGGGTGCGGGCCCAGGCGAGCACGCGCTGGCCGGCCTCGGTGAAGCCTTCGAAGCGCTGGCCACGCTGGACCAGCTCCAGGCCCAGCTCCTCCTCCAGCTTGCGCAGGCGCATGGACAGGGTCGGCTGGGTGATGTGGCAGCGCGCGGCGGCCTGGCCGAAGTGGCGCGTCTCATCCAGGGCGACGAGGAACTTGAGCTGCTTGATGTCCATGCCGGCGGTCCTCAGAGGCCGGTGCAGAGCTGGCGGTAGTCGTCCACCGCGCCGAATTCCTCGGTGTCCTTGTCGGCGCCCTGGCTGTCGGGGCGGCGCACGGCCAGCAGGTGGGCGACGCCATGGGCGCCGGCGGCACGCAGGATCGGCAGGCTGTCGTCGATGAACAGCGCGCGGGCCGGGTCGAACGGGCAGTCGGCCTGCAGGGCCTGCCAGAACTGCGGGTCTTCCTTGGGGTAGCCGTAGTCGTGGGAGCTGATCATGCGGTCGAACCAGGGCGCCAGCTCGACCCGCTCCATCTTCAGCGAGAGGGAGTCGCGGTGGGCGTTGGTGATCAGCACCACGCGCTTGCCGGCGCGGCGCAGGGTGGCGAGGAACAGGTCGGCGTCCGGGCGCAGGGCGATCAGGTGCGCCACTTCGCGCTTGAGGTCGCGGATCGACAGGCCCAGCTCGCGGCTCCAGAAGTCGGTGCAGTACCAGTTCAGTTGCCCGGCGTGCTGACGGAACAGCGGCACCAGCTCGGCGTCCGCCAGTGCGCGGCTGATGCCGTGGTGCTCGGCATAGCGCTGGGGCAGGTAGTCGAGCCAGAAGTGGTTGTCGAAGTGCAGGTCGAGCAGCGTGCCGTCCATGTCCAGCAGCACGGTGTCGATGGCGGGCCAGTTGAGGGTGGGCATGGGTGTCCGGGCTGGGTCGAGGGTGGTGGCCGTGGGGGCGCCCTGTACGGTCGTCAGGGTGCAATCTCCGACACGGACAATCGGAAAAGCCGGGGTATGATAACCCGCCGGTCCCAACCAGGAGTTCGTCATGCGTCAGAAGCCCACCGTGCTGGCCCGCGAGATCGTTGCCAGCAGCCGCCTGTTCAGTGTCGAGGAGCTCCAGTTGCGCTTCGCCAACGGCGTGGAACGCACCTATGAACGCCTGGTGGGCAAGGGCTCCGGCTATGGCGCGGTGATGGTGGTGGCGCTGCCCGATCCTGAGCATGTGTTGCTGGTGGAGGAGTACTGCGCCGGCACCGACGACTACCAGTTGTCCCTGCCCAAGGGACTGGTGGAACCCGGCGAGGACGTGCTGGAGGCCGCCAACCGCGAACTGAAGGAAGAGGCGGGCTTCGGCGCCCGCCGCCTGGAGCTGCTCACCGAGCTGTCCCTGTCCCCCGGCTACATGAGCCAGAAGATCCAGGTGGTGCTGGCCCGCGACCTCTACGAGGAGCGCCTGCCGGGCGACGAGCCCGAGCCGATGCGGGTGGAGCAGGCCAGCCTGCATGACCTCATCACCCTCAACGAACACCCGCAATTCAGCGAGGGGCGCGCCCTGGCGGCGCTGTACCTTGCCCGAGACCTGTTGACCCGCCGTGGAGAATTCCCTGCATGAGCCACCCTTTGCTGCCCGCTGTCCTCGATCTGGTGGACCGCGCCGGTCACGCCATCCTGCCGTTCTGGCGTGCCGAACTGGCCGTTGAGGAGAAGGCCGATGCCTCCCCCGTCACCGCCGCCGATCTGGCCGCCCACCGCGTGCTGGTGGAGGGCCTGACGGCGCTGGCGCCGGACATCCCGGTGCTCTCGGAAGAGGCCGCTGACATCCCGCTGGAAACCCGTGCGGGGTGGCAGCGCTGGTGGCTGGTGGACCCGCTGGACGGCACCAAGGAGTTCATCGCCGGGTCCGACGAATTCACCGTCAACGTCGCGCTGATCGAACAGGGTCGCGTGGTGTTCGGCGTGGTCGGCATCCCGGCCAGCGGTCGTCGCTACTACGGTGGCGCCGGCCTGGGGGCCTGGCAGCAGGATGCCGGCGGTGCGGCCCAGGCCATCCGCGTGCGCGCGCAGCCGGTCGGGGCCTTCACCCTGGTGGCCAGCAAGCGCCACTCCAGCCTGGCCCAGGAGCGCCTGCTGGCTGGGCTCGGCGAGCGTTTCGGCGAACTGTCGTTGGCCAACATCGGCAGCTCCCTGAAGTTCTGCCTGCTGGCCGAGGGTGCGGCGGATTGCTACCCGCGCCTGGCGCCGACGTCCCAGTGGGACACGGCGGCGGCTCAGGGCGTGCTGGAAGGGGCCGGTGGCGAGGTGCTGGACCTGGCGGGTGCGCCGCTGGGCTATGGGGCGCGGGAGTCCTTTCTCAATCCCTCTTTCCTGGCCCTGCCGGTACAGGCCGCATGGCGCGGCGAGCTGCTGGCGCTGGCCCGCGAGCTGGCGTGAGCCAGCTCCCCGGGCCGGGCGGTGTTTCCGCTTCCGCCCACCCCGCTCAACCAGTCCGGATCAGTCGAGCATGTCGCTGAAGCGTTCGTCGCGGGCGTAGAGCAGCGGGCGGGCGAAGCCGGGGACCTTCACGCCGTCGGGGGAGACTTCCAGCTCGCGGTCGTCGATCAGGTCGTTGCCGAAGTTGTAGATGATGTCCAGCTCGCCCATCAGGGCGCGGGCGTCGTAGTCGCGGGCGGCGGCGCGGGTGGCCTCGCGCTTGTCCAGGTAGGCGGCGAAGGCATCGGCGCCGTGGCGCTTGTGCAGCATGCGCTCGGCCAGGCGCGGGCTGATCACCACGCCGGTGGCGTTGTTGCCGCCGAAGCCCTTGGAGTTGATGAAGCAGATGTCCAGGTTCGCCCGGTCGCGCTGGTCGGCCAGGGGGATGGCCAGGCGCTGCTGGTGGACGTCGTCGGCGACCCGGTCGATGGTCTTGATGCCCGGCAGGATGCCGTAGCGGAAGGTGCCGAGGGCGGAGATCAACTGGTCGCCGCTGGCGGCGGCGAGGGAGTGGCCGACGAAGGCCTTCACGGCGGTCAGCGGCCAGTTGTCGATGCCGAAGGCGCCGGCAATGCGGTCCAGCAGTTCGGATTCGGTGACGCGGTTGGCCGGGGTGCTGGAGCCGTGGGCGTGGACGAAGCTGCGCTGGCGCACGGCGTCGCTGCCGAACAGTTGGGTGGCGCTGGCCACGGCCTTGGCCAGGGTCAGGTAGTTGCCCGGGCCGGGTGCGGAGATGGACTTCTTGAAACCGTCGGCGTTGATGAACACGTCAGTGACGGCACCGTGGATGTCGGCGCCCAGCTGCAGGGCCAGTTCGTCATCCATCAGCACCACGTACTGGCTGGATTCGGCCAGGGTGAAGCCGCAGTTCTCGCCGAACGGGCGGCTGGCGCGGCGGAAGTCCACGTCGTCGCGGCCGCCGACCTGGCGCAGGCCGTCTTCGGTGGCCAGGGCGCCCATGGCGCCGTAGCCGTCGATGCATTCCTGGTTGATCGGTGCTTCGGCGTTGCCCACCAGGGCGACGCGGGCGTGGCCGCTGGTGATCTGCTCGATGGCCTTCTGCAGGTTGTAGAGGAAGGTGGCGCAGGCGCCGGTGACGCTGCCGGTGGTGCCGACGCTGCCCAGCACGTAGGCGTTGATGAAGTCGGCGGGCATGGTGTTCAGGCCCAGGGGCAACTGCTTGGCGGTGACGCGGCCGCCCTTGAGGCGCGACTGCATGAGGCCGCCGAAGCCGTTTTCGTCGAGCTGGCTCATGATGCTGCCGGAGAACACGGCGATCTCGTCGGGCTGCACCTGATCGACGATCTGCTGCCAGGGCAGGCCGATGGAGCGGATGGCGTCGGTGGCGGCCACCACCGACAGTTGCAGGCCGCGGGGGTGGAAGCGGGAGTTGTACAGCTCGCCGGGCTCGAAGCCGCTGGGCAGTTGGCCGGCGGATTTCACTGGCAGCGCGCGGAAGCTCTCGACCTTGAATTCGCTGGTGCCGCCGAGGGTGACGCGCACCTCGCCGCTGTCCAGGGTTTCCACGCTCCAGCTGGTCGGCAGGGGCTCGGGCAGTTGCTTGCGCGAGGTGATGAAGGTGATGCGGGCGCCGTCCTCGGGGGTCACGCCGATGCTTTTCTGCCAGGGCGCGGCGTCCACGTCGAGGACGCTCTTCTCGATGCGGCGCACCAGGGTGGAGGCCAGCACGCGCTCGCCGTAGCGGGCTTCGATGGCGGGCAGGTCCAGGGGCTTGCCGTCGGCGTCCAGGTACTGGCCGTCGACCACGGTCACCAGCTTGGTCATCACGGCGAGGCCGGCCAGGGTTTCCTGGCGGGTGGCGGCATCGAGGCTCTCGATCACGGTGCGGCGGAAACCGTGGTGGAAGGAACTGCGTCCTGCCGCGTTGTAGCCGCCAAAACCAACGATGACCGGAAGTCGGGACATGACTGGAACACTCCTCAAATGACCATGGCGTGGCAGGGCCCGGTGACGACGCGGTGAAGACGGGCCAAGGAGACCGCAGGGGCGGCTGGCCAGGGGTGCGAGGTCGGGGCCCGGTCACGGACCGGGTGGCAGCTCGTACGAACCGAATGCCATACCTGACGCGGTCTATGACCGTCGAGTCACTTGGAGGGCGGCCGGTGCTGCCGGCAGATGAGGCGCCCGGCGGCCCGCGAGGGTGCGCCGGGCCTGGGCTTCAGCGGTAGCTGAGGCCGGGGGTGGCGGTGCTGACGCGGGTGCCGGCCTGGCCCCGGGCGATGGCTTCGATGTCCTTCAGGGCACCGATCACCGCAGGACGGCCGGTCTCGCGGGCGAACTCGCAGGCGGCCTGGACCTTGGGCCCCATGGAGCCGGCGGCGAAGCCGAGGCGCTCCAGTTCGTCGGGGTGGGCCTGGGCGATGGCCTTCTGCGTGGGCTTGCCCCAGTCGACGTAGGCGGCGTCCACGTCGGTGGCGATCACCAGCAGGTCGCTCTCCAGTTGGCGGGCCAGCAGGGCGGAGCAGAGGTCCTTGTCGATGACCGCTTCGACGCCCTTGAGCTTGCCGTTCTCGTACATCGTGGGGATGCCGCCGCCGCCGGCGCAGATGACCACCGAGCCTTTCTCCAGCAGCCACTTGATCGGGCGGATCTCGAAGATCTGCTTGGGCCTGGGGCTGGCGACCACGCGGCGGAACTTGTCGCCGTCAGGAGCGATGGCCCAGCCTTTTTCAGCGGCCAGGCGTTCGGCGTCCTCGCGGGGGTAGACCGGGCCGATGGGCTTGCTGGGGTGCTGGAAGGCGGGGTCGGCCGGGTCCACTTCCACCTGGGTGAGCAGGGTGGCGAAGGGCACTTCGACCGGGAGCAGGTTGCCCAGCTCCTGTTCGATCATGTAGCCGATCATGCCCTCGGTCTCGGCCCCGAGCACGTCCAGCGGGTAGGGGTTGGCGGCGTCGTAGGCGGCGCCCTGGAGGGCCAGCAGGCCCACTTGCGGGCCGTTGCCGTGGGCGATCACCAGTTCGTTGCCGGGGGCGACCTTGGCGATCTGCTCGCAGGCGACGCGGACGTTGTCCCGCTGGTTGTCGGCGGTCATGGCTTCGCCTCGGCGCAGCAGGGCGTTGCCGCCCAACGCGATGACTATTCGCATGATTGTTCTCCTGTTGCAGGGGAGAGGGAGCGGTTTTCCGCTCCGTCTCCTGATCACTCGGATTCCGGGAAGCCGCAGGGGATGAGGGCGCGAAGGCAAGCGAGCAGCGACGACCCGTACCTCGGTTCGGTGAGGAGCCGCGCAGTGCGGCCGACAAAGCCAGCGCCCCTGTGGCGAACTGGAATCAGATGTCGGCGAGGGTCGCGACGAGAATCGCCTTGATGGTGTGCATGCGGTTTTCCGCCTGCTCGAAGGCGATGTTGTAGGGGGACTCGAAGACGTCCTCGGTGACTTCGATGCCGTTCTTCAGGTGCGGGTACTGCTCGGCGATCTGCTTGCCGACCTTGGTATCGCTGTTGTGGAAGGCTGGCAGGCAGTGCATGAACTTGGCCCGGGGGTTACCGGTGGCTTTCATGATGTCCATGTTCACCTGGTAGGGCAGCAGCTCCTTGATGCGCTCGCCCCAGGCTTCCACCGGCTCGCCCATGGAGACCCACACGTCGGTGTGGACGAAGTCCACGCACTTCACCGCTTCCTTCGGGTCTTCGGTGAGGGTGATGCGGGCGCCGCTTTCCTCGGCGAACTTCTTGCACGCGGCGACGTGTTCATCGCTGGGCCAGAGGGCTTTCGGTGCGGCGATGCGCACGTCCATGCCGAGCTTGGCGCCGATCAGCAGCAGGGAGTTGCCCATGTTGTTGCGGGCGTCGCCCAGGTAGGCGTAGCGGATGTCGTGCAGGGGCTTGTCGCTGTGCTCGCGCATGGTCAGCACGTCGGCGAGCATCTGGGTCGGGTGGTACTCGTCGGTGAGGCCGTTGAACACCGGCACGCCGGCGTAGGTGGCCAGTTCTTCGACGATGTCCTGATGGAAGCCGCGGTACTCGATGGCGTCGTACATGCGGCCGAGCACCCGGGCGGTGTCCTTCATGCTCTCCTTGTGGCCGATCTGCGAGGAGTTGGGGTCGATGTAGGTGACGTTGGCGCCCTGGTCATAGGCGGCGACCTCGAAGGCGCAGCGGGTGCGGGTGGAGGTCTTCTCGAAGATCAGCGCGATGTTCTTGCGCTTGAGGTGCTGCTGCTCGGTGCCGGTGTACTTGGCGCGCTTGAGGTCGCGGGAGAGGTCCAGCAGGTAGCGCAGCTCGCGGGTGCTGTGGTGCATCAGGCTCAGCAGGTTGCGGTTGTGCATGTTGAAGGCCATGGTCGTGCTCCTTGTGGGCAGGTCGGAAGAAGGGCCTCGCCTGTACTGCTCGTGGCGTCGGCGGGGCGGAGGCGGCCGTGGGTGACGGCCGCCGCCGGGTCTCAGTAGTCGATCGGGTCGCGCAGGATCGGGCAGGTCATGCAGTGGCCACCGCCGCGGCCGCGGCCGAGTTCGCTGGCACTGATGGTGACCACCTCGACACCCGCCTTGCGCAGTTGGGTGTTGGTGTAGGTGTTGCGGTCGTAGCCGATGACCACGCCGGGCTCCAGGCAGACCACGTTGTTGCCGTCGTCCCATTGCTCGCGTTCGGCTTCGAAGCTGTCACCGCCGGTCTGCACCACGCGCAGTTGCTTGAGGCCGAGGGATTCGGCGACCACGTCGACGAAGTGCTTCTCTTCGCGGCGGATGTCGATGCCGTAGGGGCGGCTCTCGTCCGGGCGCAGGACGAAGGGCACGATCTCGCGCACCACTTCCGGGAAGATGGTCACCAGGTCGCGGTCGCAGAAGGTGAACACGGTGTCCAGGTGCATGGCGGCGCGGGACTTGGGCAGGCCGGCGACGATGATCTTCTGCACCGCACCCTTGCTGAACAGCGACTGTGCCAGTTGGCCGATGGCCTGGCGCGAGGTGCGCTCGCCCATGCCGATGAGCACCACGCCGTTGCCGATGGGCATCACGTCGCCGCCTTCGAGGGTGGCCATGCCGTGGTCCTTGTCCGGGTCGCCGTACCAGACTTCGAAGTCGGCGCCGGTGAACTGCGGGTGGAACTTGTAGATGGCGGTGGTCAGCAGGGTTTCCTGACGTCGCGCCGGCCAGTACATGGGGTTGAGCGTGACGCCGCCGTAGATCCAGCAGGTGGTGTCGCGGGTGAACTGGGTGTTGGGCAGCGGCGGCAGGATGAAGCTGGAGTGGCCCAGGTAGTCGCGGTACATCTTGATCGCGCTGACCCCTTCGCTGTCCGGCAGGTCGGAGCCGGCGACGCCGCCGATCAGGTATTCGGCGAGCTTGCGCGGCTCCTGCTCTTCGAGCCAGGCGCGCACTTCGTTGACCAGGCCGACGCCGACCTGGTCGGGGGTGATCTTGCGGTCGAGGATCCACTTCAGGGCCTCGGGGTTCTGCACGATGTCGGTGAGCAGGTTGTGCATCTCCAGCACTTCGATGCCGCGCTCGCGCATCTTGGTGACGAAGTCGAAGTGGTCGCGCTTGGCCTGGTTGACCCAGATGACATCGTCGAACAGCAGTTCGTCGCAGTTGTTCGGGGTCAGCCGCATGTGGGCGAGGCCGGGGGAGCAGACCATCACTTTGTGCAGTTTGCCGGCTTCGGAGTGGACGCCGAGTTTGACGTTGGACATGGCAGGTCTCCTTGCGGATCAGAGGGTCAGGAAGCCGTCGTAGAGGCCATAGGCCGCTACCAGCGCGCCGATGACGACGGCGGCGAAGATCAGCTTCTCGACAGGGGTGAATACCGGTTGGCCGAGTTCATGCTTGGCCTTGGCGAAGAGGATGGCGCCGGGGGCGTAGAGCAGCGCCGAGAGCAGCAGGTACTTCACGCCGCCGGCGTACAGCAGCCAGGTGGCGTAGATCAGGGCGAGGCCGGCGATGGCCAGGTCCTTGCCGCGCTCGCTGGCGTCCTGCTCGTAGGTCTCGCCCCGCAGCGGCAGCAGCACGGCGTAGGCGGCGGACCAGAAGTACGGCACCAGGATCATCGAGGTGGCCAGGTAGATCAGCGACAGGTAGGTGCTGTTGTTGAACAGCGTGACGATGAGGAACAACTGCACCATGGCGTTGGTCAGCCAGAGTGCGTTGGCGGGGACGTGGTTGGCGTTCTCGCGACGTAGGAACTCCGGCATGGTGTGGTCCTTCGCGGCGGCGAAGAGGATCTCCGCACACAGCAGCACCCAGGACAGCAGCGCCCCTACCAGCGAGACCACCAGGCCGACGCTGATCAGCACCGCGCCCCAGTGCCCCACCACATGCTCCAGCACGGCGGCCATGGAGGGGTTCTTCAGTTGGGCCAGTTCCGGCTGGGTCATGATGCCGAGGGACAGTACGTTCACCAGCACCAGCAACAGCAGCACGATGACGAAGCCGAGGATGGTGGCCTTGCCGACGTCGCTGCGCTTCTCGGCGCGGGCGGAGAAGATGCTCGCGCCTTCGATGCCGATGAACACCCAGACGGTGACCAGCATCATGTTGCGCACCTGGTTCATCACGCTGCCCAGCTCGGGGTTCTTGGTGCCCCAGATGTCAGCGGTGAAGATGTCCAGCTTGAAGGCGAACAGGCAGATGAGGATGAACAGGAACAGCGGCACCACCTTGGCGATGGTGGTCACGAGGTTGATGAAGGCCGCCTCCCGGATGCCGCGCAGCACCAGGAAATGCACGGCCCAGAGCACCACTGAGGCGCCGACGATGGCCGCGGGCGTGTTGCCCTCGCCGAAGATCGGGAAGAAGTAGCCGAGGGTGCTGAACAGCAGAACGAAGTAGCCGACGTTGCCCAGCCAGGCGCTGATCCAGTAGCCCCAGGCCGAGGAGAAGCCCATGTAGTCACCGAACCCGGCCTTGGCGTAGGCGTAGACGCCGCCGTCGAGGTTGGGCTTGCGGTTGGCCAGGGTCTGGAAGACGAACGCCAGGGTCAGCATGCCGACGGCGGTGATCGCCCAGCCGATGAGGATTGCGCCGGCATCTGCACTGGCTGCCATGTTCTGGGGCAGGGAGAAGATCCCGCCGCCGATCATGGAACCGACCACCAGGGCGACGAGCGCGCCGAGTCGGAGTTTGTGCGTGGAGTCTGACATCTTGCACCTCCATTCGAGTAGGAACTGTGCGTAGTTGGCTCTTCCTTTCATGGAAGAGTGATGACGTGGGTCAATAGCCAGCTAACGATGTGCGAGGAACAATTTCCGACAGAAACCTGAGCAGCTCGACAGCTTTCCAGGGAGGGCTATGAGCCTCGATTGGCGGGGCTTTTGACCTTCCCTGGAGCAGCGTCCGGTTCAAGCTAGACGGTTTTGATTTCAATTCAAGTTGCGGGGAACGGTGAAGGAGCAGGCTGGCGGTTTCGCTTTTCTGCCGAAGGGAATAGCGCAATCAGGCGGTAATCACGTCCCGCTATAAGCCGGCCCAGGGACAGGGCCCCCCGGGCTTCTCGACATCGGTGGAGGTGAATGATGTTCCGCCCCGGACACCTGGATATCCGCAGCGAGCCGCTGGGCATGTACCCGGCTTATCGCTTCGACCTGGACTATGCACTGCGTCAGGACGATGACGGCCCCTATGTGCACTTCGACCTGGCCGGCGAGGTCAGCGGGCGGCCCTTCCATGACCGCTTCCGCCTGCACCGCGACGTTGCCTACAACTTTCTCCACCGCGCCTGCCGCTGCTTGCGACGGCACGGCCTGGCATCGGGCGCGCTCGAGCCCCTGGCCCATCATCGGGACTACGTGCGGGTGTTCGATGACCTGCGCGCGCAGTTGCACGCGGCACCGGGAACGCCGGTGGACCTGGAACGATTCCTGCGGGAGCGGGAGGGGTGACGAAGAGCCCGGCGGGTGGCCGGGCTCTTCACCGATGACGGCGGGCGGGTGGCCCGGCGCCTGGCTGCAGGGCAGCCGATCGAGGGAGTGACCCGCTGGCGGCTTGTGACCGCTGCGGGCGGGCACCTGCCGCTGGCGGGTGCCCAGGCCCGGCGCGTGCCGGGCGGGGGCTGATGAGCAAGGGCTGTGCCAGGCCCATTCCATGGCTGAAGCCCTTGCCCGGCGTGCCCTGTGGCTGGAGAGCGCGTGTGACGCTGGGCGGTTTTCCGCCTAGCCCTCGCCGTCGTCGTTCGGATTTCCGCCGATGAAGGCCAGGTTGTGCTTGCGCAGCTTGTCCGAGAGGGTCTTGCGCGGCAGGCCGAGGGCTTCTGCCAGGCTGCGCATGGAGCTGTGGGGGTTGGCCAGCTCGGCCTGGATCAGGGCTTTTTCGAAGGCTTCCACCTGTTCGCTGAGGCCGCCTCCGCCGAGGGGCACCTCCGGCGCGCTGTTGTCCAGCGCCAGGTCCAGGCCCAGGGCGAAGCGTTCGGCGGCGTTCTGCAGCTCGCGCACGTTGCCCGGCCAGTTGTGGGCCAGCAGGGTGGCGCGCTGGCCGGCGTCCAGCGGGCGCGGCTGGCCGCCGTGGCGGGCCGAGGCGGCTTCGGCGAAGTGGCGGAACAGCAGGAGGATGTCCTCGCCGCGCTCGCGCAGCGGTGGGAGGCGCAGGCTGGCGACGTTGAGGCGATAGTAGAGGTCGGCGCGGAAGCGGCCCTGGTCGGCGGCCTGGCGCAGGTCTTCCTTGGTGGCGGCGATGATGCGGATGTCCAGCGGGATCAACTGGTTGGCGCCGAGGCGCTCCACCACCCGTTCCTGCAGCAGGCGCAGCAGCTTGACCTGGACGTCGGGGCTCATGCTCTCGATCTCGTCGAGGAACAGCGTGCCGCCGTTGGCGTATTCGAACTTGCCGATGCGGCGCTTGGTGGCGCCGGTGAAGGCGCCTTGCTCATGGCCGAACAGCTCGCTTTCCACCACCGATTCGGCCAGGGCGCCGGCGTTGATGGCGACGAAGGGGCCGTCGCGCCGGCTGGACAGGTCGTGCAGGGCGCGGGCGACCACCTCCTTGCCGGCCCCGGTCTCGCCGAGGATCAGCACGTCGGCCTGGGTGGCGGCGAGGGCGCCGACCTGTTCGCGCAGGCGCTGGCTGGCGGCGGACTGGCCGATGATGCGGGCACTGAGCTGCTGCCGGTCGGAGAGGGCCAGGCGCAGGCTGCGGTTCTCCAGCACCAGGCGGCGCAGGTCGAGGGCACGGCGCACGCTGTCCAGCAGGTCGTCGCTGGCGAAGGGCTTCTCCAGGAAGTCGTAGGCGCCGGCGCGCATGGCCTGCACCGCCAGGGGCACGTCGCCGTGGCCGGTGATCAGCAGCACCGGCAACTGTGGGTCGCGGGCGTGGAGCTGGCGCAGCAACTCCAGGCCGTCGATGCCGGGCATGCGGATGTCGCTGACCACCACGCCGGGCCAGTCGGGGTCGAGTGCGTCAGCGACGCCCTTGGCATCCCCCAGGCTGGCGACCTTGAGCCCGGCCAGGTCGAGGGTCTGGCTGAGGGCCTGGCGCAGGTGCGGGTCGTCGTCGATCAGCAGGACCTGGACGGTGGGGTCGAGGGGTACGGTCATGGGGCGATGTCCTCGGGCGACAGGGGGTTGGCGCCAGGTACGGCGGTGCGCAGGCGCAGGGTCAGCAGGGCGCCCCCTTCGGGGTGGTTGTCGAACAGCAGCTCGCCACCCAGGGCGCGCATGAGGCTGTCGCAGATGGCCAGGCCGAGTCCCAGGCCCTGGGCGCTGGTCTTGGTGGTGAAGAAGGGTTCACGGGCGCGCTGCAGGGCCTCGGCGCTGAAGCCGGGGCCGTTGTCCCGCAGGTGCAGTTCGACGATGCCGGGTTCGGGGGCGGCGGTGCTGATCCAGATGCGCCGCGGCTGGGGTTTTTCGCCCAGGGCGTCGAGGGCGTTGGCCAGGAGGTTGCCGAGCACCTGGCGCAGGCGGGTTTCGCCGGCCTGGACCCAGAGCTGGGCCTCGGGCAGGTCGCGGATCAGCTCCACGTCCATGGCACGGCGGCGCTTGGCCAGCAGGGCGAGGGCGTCGTCCACCGCCGGCTGCAGGGCGACGCTCTCGGGGGCGTGGCGGTCGCGCCGGGCGAAGGCGCGCAGGTGGGCGATGATCGAGGCCATGCGCCCGGTCAGCTCGCTGATCAGGTTGAGGTTGGCGCGGGCGTCGTCGTGGCGTTGGTGGTCGAGCAGCACCACGGCGTTGTCGGCGTAGCTGCGGATGGCCGCCAGGGGCTGGTTGAGCTCGTGGCTGATGCTGGCGGACATGGTGCCGAGGGCGGTGAGCTTGCCGGACTGCACCAGTTCGTCCTGGGCGCGCACCAGTTCCTGCTGGGCCTGTTCGCGTTCGAGCACTTCGTCCTTGAGGCGGTTGTTCAAGGCCTCCAGGTCGCGGGTGCGTTCCTGCACGCGGGCCTCCAGCTCCTGGCGGGCGCGGGCGTCGAGGGCGATGCGGTCGAGGTAGTGCCGGCGGCGCTGCATCATCAGGCCGATGAGCAGCAGCAGGGCGAGCAGGGTGGCGGCGACGATGGCGTCGGTGGTGCGTACCTGGCGGTCGATCAGCAGGCGCGGGGCGAGGATGCTGACGGTCCAGCCGGTTTCCTGCAGCTCGCGGCTCTGGGTGATCCAGTCCTGACTGCGCAGGCGCAGGGGCTCGGGCACCTGGGTCGGGTAGGGCTGGTTGGCGGCGATGGCGGCGCGCTCGGCGGCGTCCAGCTCGCGGGTGGCGTGGAAGCGCCACTGGGGGCGGGAGGTGATGATGGCGACGCCGTTGCCGTCGGTGACCATCAGTTGCTCGGGGGTGTTGCCCCAGAGGGACTCGGCGTCGTCCAGGTCGACCTTGACCACCAGGATGCCGATCACCCGGCCCTGCTCCAGCACCGGGCTGGCGTAGAAGTAGCCGCGCTTGCCGGAGGTGGTGCCGAGGCCGAAGAAGCGCCCCTGGCGGCCCTGCAGGGCTTCGCGGAAGTAGGGGCGGAAGGAGAAGTCGCGGCCGACGAAGCTGTCGGCCTTGTCCCAGTTGGAAGAGCTGAGGGTGCGGCCTTCGGGGTTCATCAGGTAGATGACGTCGGCCCCGGTTTCCTCGCGCACCTCACTCAGCAGGCGGTTGGCGGCGTCCAGGCGGGCCGGGTCCTGCGGGGCGGCGAGCTGCTCGCGCAGGGCCGGCAGGTCGGCGAGGATCGGTGGCAGCACTTCGAAACGGCGCAGGGTGCCCAGCAGGTTGGCGACATAGAGGTCGAGGGTCTGCCGGTTCTGCTCGGCCAGGGTGCGGTTGTAGTAGCGGTCGGCCAGGTGGTGCGCGGGCCAGAGCAGGGGGGCGAGCACCAGTGCCAGCAGCACGAGGCTGCGCCAGCGGGGTCGGTAGGGGAGGGTGTTCGCGGTCATGGTGTCAGGATGCGCCCGGGGTGGCGCGCATTATGACACCGGCGCGCTCAGCGAGGGTGGCGCAGGCACGCCTCCAGCCCCTGGCGCCATTCGGGCAGGGCGACGTCCCAGTCGCGCCGCAGCTTGCTGCCGTCCAGCCGCGAGTTGAGCGGCCGTTGGGCGGGCGTCGGGTAGGCGCTGCTGGGGATGGGCTCCAGGCGGGCGCAGGGTTTGCCTTGGGCTTTCAGCGTCTCGGCGATGGCGCTGGCGAAGCCGAACCAGGAGGTCTCGCCGCCGGCCGTGAAGTGGTAGGTGCCCCAGGCCTGGCGGCCTTGTTGCCAGCGCTGGATCAGTGCAGCGGTGGCGGTGGCGATGTCGCCGGCCCAGGTGGGCGCGCCGACCTGGTCGTCCACCACGTTCAGCTGTTCGCGCTCCGGCAGCAGGCGCTGCATGGTGAGCAGGAAGTTGCGCCCGTGCAGGGAATAGACCCAACTGGTGCGCAGGATCAGGTGTGCACCGCCCACCGCGCGGATCGCCTCTTCCCCGGCCAGTTTGCTGCGGCCGTAGACGCCCAGCGGGTTGGGCAGGTCGTCCTCGGTGTAGGGCGCGGTCTTGCGGCCATCGAAGACGTAGTCGGTGGAGTAGTGGATCAGCGGCGCACCCAGGGCTGCAGCCTCTTCGGCCAGCACGCCGGGTGCGGTGGCGTTGAGGGCGAAGGCGGCCTCGGGCTCGCTCTCGGCCTGATCCACGGCGGTGTGGGCGGCGGCGTTGATGATCAGCTTGGGACGCTCGGCACGGACCCGCCGGCGGATGGCCTCGCTGTCGGCAAGGTCGAGGCGGTCGCGGCCCAGGATCAGCAGTTCACTCTGGCCGGCGAGGGCCAGCGCCAGTTCACGGGCGACCTGGCCGCTGTGGCCGGTGACGAGGATCTTCACGGGAACACCTCGGCGTCTTCCAGGCGCACGCCGGCCTGGTCCTTGGCGGAGAGCTGGGGGGCTTCGCTCAGTTGCCAGTCGATGGCGAGGGTCGGGTCGTCCCAGCGAATGCAGCGCTCATGGGCCGGGGCGTAGTAGTCGGTGGTCTTGTAGAGGAACTCGGCGAACTCGCTGAGCACCACGAAACCGTGGGCGAAACCCTCTGGAACCCAGAGCTGACGCTTGTTCTCGGCAGAGATATGCACACCGACCCAGCGACCGAAGGTGGGCGAGCTGCGGCGGATGTCGACAGCGACGTCGAGCACCTCGCCAGCGGTGACCCGCACCAGCTTGCCCTGGGGCTGCTGCAGTTGGTAATGCAGGCCGCGCAGCACACCCTTCTGTGAGCGGGAATGGTTGTCCTGGACGAACACCCGCTGGAGGCCGGTGCCCGCTTCGAAGGTGCGGGCGTTGAAGCTTTCCATGAAGAAGCCGCGCTCGTCACCGAACACGCGGGGTTCGAGGATCAGTACGTCCGGCAGGTCGGTAGAAAGGACGTTCACAGGTGTTCGCCTACCAATCGGTAAAGGTAATGGCCGTAGCCGGTCTTACCGAACGCTTCAGCCCGCTTCAGCAACATTGACTTGTCGATCCAGCCGTTCAGGAACGCGATTTCCTCCAGGCAGGCCACCTTGAGCCCCTGTCGGTCTTCGATGGTCCTTACATACTGGGATGCGTCGAGAAGGCTGTCGTGGGTACCTGTATCGAGCCAGGCGAAGCCTCGGCCGAGTTTTTCGACACGCAGATCGCCGCGTGCGAGGTAGGCGTTGTTGACATCGGTGATCTCCAACTCGCCGCGTGCCGAGGGTTTCACCGCCTTGGCGATTCGGATCACATCATTGTCGTAGAAGTACAACCCGGTAACGGCATAACTGGACTTGGGCTTGGCGGGCTTCTCCTCGATCGAGAGGGCCTGGCCGTCATCATCAAATTCGATGACCCCAAAACGCTCCGCGTCCTTCACCCAGTAGCCGAAGATGGTCGCGCCCTTTGCGCCTTGCACGGCGCGCTTGAGCTTTTCGGTGAAGTGCTGGCCGTGGAAGATGTTGTCACCGAGGATCAGGCACACCGAGTCGCCGCCGATGAAGTCTTCGCCGATCAGGAAGGCCTGGGCCAGGCCATCCGGCGAGGGCTGTTCGGCGTAGCTGAAGTGAACACCGAATGGGCTGCCATCGCCCAGCAGGTTTCGATACTGCGGCAGGTCCTGAGGGGTGGAGATGATCAGGATTTCGCGGATGCCGGCGAGCATCAGCACCGAGAGGGGGTAGTAGATCATCGGCTTGTCGTAGATCGGCAGCAGCTGCTTGGACACGCCGAGGGTGATGGGGTGCAGGCGGGTGCCGGAGCCCCCCGCGAGGATGATGCCTTTCATGCGTGGGCTCCCAGCCGTTCGCGTTGGTAGCTGCCGTCCTGTACGTGGCGGCACCACTCCAGATTGTCGAGGTACCACTGCACGGTCTTGCGCAGGCCGCTGTGGAAGGTTTCCTGGGGGGTCCAGCCCAGTTCCCGCTCGATCTTGCCGGCGTCGATGGCGTAGCGCAGGTCATGACCCGGGCGGTCCTTGACGTGGGTGATCAGGTCCTCGAAACGGGCGATGCCGGCGGGCTTGGCCGGGGCCAGTTCTTCCAGCAGTGCGCAGATGCCGCGCACCACCTCGATGTTCTTCTGCTCGTTGTGGCCACCGATGTTGTAGGTCTCGCCCACCTGGCCACGGGTCACCACCTCCACCAGGGCGCGGGCGTGATCCTCGACGAACAGCCAGTCGCGCACCTGCAGGCCATCGCCATAGACCGGCAGCGGCTTGCCTTCGAGGGCGTTGAGGATCATCAGCGGGATCAGCTTCTCGGGGAAGTGATAGGGGCCGTAGTTGTTCGAGCAGTTGGTCAGCAGCACCGGCAGGCCGTAGGTACGGTGCCAGGCACGGACCAGGTGGTCGGATGCGGCCTTGCTGGCGGAGTAGGGCGAGCTGGGGGCGTAGGGCGTGCTCTCGGTGAACAGATCGTCCACGCCATGCAGATCGCCATACACCTCGTCGGTGGAAATGTGGTGGAAGCGGAAGGCCGCCTTGCGCTCGGTGTTCAGGGACGACCAGTAGGCGCGGGTGCTTTCCAGCAGGGCATAGGTGCCGACGATATTGGTCTGTATGAAGGCCGCCGGGCCATCGATGGAACGGTCCACATGGGACTCCGCAGCTAGGTGCATGATGGCGTGCGGCTGGAACTGCGCCAGGGCAGCGCCCACGGCTTCGCTGTCGGCGATGTCGGCCTTGAGAAAGCGGTAACGGGGATGACCTTCGATGCTGGCCAGTGATTCCAGGTTGCCGGCGTAGGTCAGCTTGTCGAGGTTGAGGACCTCATGCTCCGTCTCGTTCAGCAGGTAACGGACGAGAGCCGAACCGATGAAGCCGGCTCCGCCGGTGACCAGAATACGCATGGCAATGATCCAGTGATGGCTCGATTAGGCGTTTTACCCCATGTGCTGTGGCAGGACCAGACGCTGACGTTGCTTCTGGTATTCGTATTTGGAGATGCGTACTCACTGCAGCGCACAGAAAGCAAAAAGCCCCGCAATAGCGAGGCTTTCAAAGATGGTGCGGCACCAGGAACAAAATCTAAGCCAGCAAAGCCTTTAAAATTAAGGGCACAACAGGTTCCAAAAAAATAAAAGGCACTCAAAAAGGTACTAATCACTCTCCCCGCCACGAAAATGGATGACCAGTACCGAGCTGAACACGCGAGACTTCTCTCCCTCTCCGGTTTCTCCATTGCATAGCAAGCAGCCGCTAGTCAGGCCGTATAGCATCTGCTTGATCAAATTTGAGCAGGTGTTTACTATCGTATATGCGTTACCACAACGTAGCTACATTTTCTGAAGAGGTGATACCATGGCTGCCGTACTGAAAACCACCGACGTGCGTTGCCGCATCGAGGAGGACTTGAAGGAACACGCCACGGACATTCTCAAGGCCTGTGGCTTGAGCGTCAGCGACGCGATGCGCCTTTTCCTCCGTCAGGTCGTGGCAACTCAAGGCCTGCCCTTCGAGGTGCGGGTGCCTTCGGAGAAAACCGCCCGAGCTCTGGCCCAGGCGCGCGAGATCCGTAGTCGGTTCGATTCGATTGACGAGCTGTTTAAGGATCTAGATGGCCAAGAAGTCCCCAAAGCCGGCAAACGAAAAGCGGGCAGCGCTGCCCAAGCGCACCGACCGCACGCCTGAGTTCAAGAAATCCTGGGAGCGTTACAACCGCGCAGGCCGGCATGACATGCATGAGCTGCGCGAGGTGATGACGCTCCTCTGGATGGGCGAGCCTCTGCCGAAGGAATACCTGGATCACGAGCTGACCGGCGACTGGGCCGGCTACCGCGAATGCCATATCCGCGGAGACTTCCTTCTGATCTACCAGGTGACAAAAGAGGACGTCATTTTCGTCGAGCTGGGCAGCCATGCCGAGCTGTTCAAATAGGGAAGTCCAGAGGCACCACGATGCGTCGTGATGTAGCCCCGAAAATGCCTTCCATCGAACGCGCTAACCCAAGCCTAGCGCCAGTTTGAACCTACCCCAAAGGTTCAGAAGGTGGATGATTTTCACCTTGCCATTGTACTGGACGTGGATCGTGGCGACAGTGTCAGGCTGCTTGTTGTACGGGGCCTGTATGTGAAATGACTTGATGGCCTGGCTCTCGATGCGAACCTTCTCGTCAGGCTCCTTAAACTCGTGCCCTAGGCGCCACGCTTTGAACTCTTCGCCTGATACCGTACAAACCCACACCTTCTTAATAGAGATGGGTGAATCGTGGGTTGAAATGTCCACGGTATAGAAGTGGATAAGGGGTATCCCGTGCCCCCGCATATCTTGGCTTTGCATCTCTCTGAACGCCGCATTGGCCCCCTCCAGCGCTTCATAGGACACTTCGAATCGCTTAGGCGGCATGAGTCGCGTGTAGAGCCACTTAGCGGGTTTAAAGAGCCATTTCCATTTCCAGAAAGCGAGCACTAGCCCTGCTAACCACAGCAGCCAGCCTGGCGGGAGGCTTCCGAGACTTTCCATATCTATTCCATTGCAATTTCAGATGCGCCGATAGTACTTCGCGCCATCAGCGTCGTCGCCCTCCTGTTGCTCATGTGGTGGAATGGGTGGCGTGGAGGCCCCTGGGCATGACCGTCACGCGCTGCGCATAACGGAGCCATTGGTAAATAGACCCCCGCAGACAAGCCCACTTCGGTGGGCTTTTTGCTGCGTCCTGGCTGCCAGAACCTTACCTCTCGGCGTACCATCGATGGTACTGCTGGCTTTACGCAGTCCCTGTGCCTCTCTCGAAAAGGAACTCACCCATGTCCTACCAAGGCCCTGCCGATGTGACCATTAGCGCCGAATATTGCGGCCGCGACCCTGTACGGATCGAGAACCCAGCTATGCCTATTCGCCTGCAAGGCGCTGGCGGCGGTTTGTCGGTACTGCACTTTGACGGAAACCTGAATGGCCCCACCGACGCAACCCATGTGACCGTGGCTATGCCTAATGGTCTGGCGCTACGCGGTGAGATCAAGCAGGGCGAACAGAGCGAAGCAGGCGGTTGGCTGAGCTTCATCGCCGACTCTGCCGACTTGGGGCTGTAGTGCTTACCCAACCCCATAGAACAGAGGTACCTGATGGCCACGATGGACCTGGATACCCGCGCCGCCCTTGAACGCCTGCTCGTTGTCGCCCAGGGCGATACCGACCAAAGCCGCCACGTTGCCGACCTGCTGTTGGCATGGCTCAACACCTGCGAAAGCGGTGGGTTCGATCCCACCAGTTTTTGGGCCATCGATGACGCGCTGGTCGCCGACAGCCTGCGCCTGATCACCTGGGTCGCTCATAACCGGGCATACCCAGATGAATTGGGTTATGGCGACACGTTCGAGGCACTCTGGCGGCAGTGGCGCGCCCATACTCCGCTGCTATAAGCGCGGCTCAATCACGTGTAAAGCCATCGACCAGGACACCCTGCAAGCGCTGATCGAGACCGGCGCCGCCCGAGAGTTCCAGGTCACACGTGGGCCGGGCGGGGAAGGCTGGACGCTGGCCACCCGCCTCGGCGCCACCTGGCTGCCCGTGCGCTCGCGGCGTGAACCGGTGCGCCTCTGGGCTAGCCTGACCGCCGTGGAACGCTTCGCTTCCGGGATTGGGATTCGAGAGTTCAGCGTCGAGCTGTAAGCCGCAGGGACTGTCATCCTGGTTTTTCGCTTCCGCGAAAAAACACAGCGCAGCTCGACCTCGGGCTGGTGGCACGGAAAAAAGGTACTTCGCCTTTCCGCAGGTTGTAGCGCGGCCCGCTACAGGGCCCAGATAGAGCGCCATTTCGATCACCTCTTCATCATCCTCAACACACCACTTGGGTTTTTCCGGTGGCATGTTTTTTTGGAAAGGGCAGCTTCTGGCACGCGCAAACGCACCAGAACATGGCCAACGCACGGACGGCACCAACGCCATTCACCGTGATAAAGATCAGGAGAGAAACGATGAAGAAAGTACGGATTGAGCTGAAGTGGGAATGGAAACTGGAGGGGGCTTGGGGAGCCACCATCGTCATGGTGGCGCTGCTGCAACTCCCCCATCTGCCACTGTGGTTTGGATTGATCTAGCGACGACCGGCGAGTGCCATTGGGCACTCGCCGCTCTCAAGGCAGGTTGCTGTCAGGGCGTCACGGGTTGCCAGCCATCTTACGGGCGTAGTGACGATCACTGAGATCCTTTTTGGGGTCCGCCTTGGCCCAACGCACCGGCTTACTGCAGTCCATGCAGGTCAGTACCTTTTTATCTGCGCTGAGGGTGTAGAGGTGCGCGTCGGGGCCTGCGCCGATCTTCAAGCCGGCATCTGTTACCCCGAACCCTGGAGTCTCATACCCCAGGCGATCCATACTTTCGAACTTGAACGACCAGACCCTGATCTGTTTCTCACGCCAGATGCCCATGATGGTCAACGGATCATGCTTCGTGGTGCGTTGATAGACCCAATCGCCTTCATAAGGTGTCAGTTTCGCGGCCTCTGATTTTCTGCGTGCCTGCTCCAAGGCTTCCTTCTGTACCTTTTCCAGTGCAGCATTACGGGCCTCCTCATCCTTGCGGGCCTGCTCCTTCAAAAGCTGCTCCAGGTCATATGGCCCTTGGGGGTCATACTTCCAGTGCACGGTATCCTTGAGATTAAGTGCTTCGCAGTTCAAGCAATCGAGACTTCTCTCGTCCACGTTGCGTGTCATAACCCATCGTTCATCGCTGTTTACGTCATCAAGAAACAGCTTCTCGCCTTTAACTGACACCTTCATCCTGCCCAAGGGTTTGATCCGGGCTTCCCGCCCTTTTTCCACAAAGATATCCGCGTCATCCCCTCGGATTGTGAGAACAAAGGTCAGATCATTGGGCGCGTGTAACCGATAGGCGCCCGTGTAGTCCTCATCGCCGCAGCCTACGAGAAACGAGCCGGCAATAATGATTGCCGCAAACTTAAATAGCGTACGCATATGTCCTTCCATTGATTTCTATTGCCTTTCGGTAGGCTGTAATTTGCATCTGCAAATTGGCGTCATTTTGCCATCATTCATTAAGCTGACGTACACCCTTGCGGTTGAGCTGCTCAATGAAAAGCAAGGCGCAACATTCATCCAGCCATAGCAGCAACGGCATCCAGTACAGACGCAGAATGTTTCCGTCTCTACCGATGAGCACAGGTCGCGTCTCGGAGGCTGCCCACTGCATGCCAGGGAATAGGCAGCTGACAACCATCAATTCATCCAGGTCAGCCTGCATCATCGTCATGCCCCTCCCGTTGTTCCAGCCACTCCACCACGCCCAACAGGCCAGCCGCCAAAAAGATCAGTAGGCCGATAGCCCACAGCGGTAGCACTCGATAAGAGCCCAGCCAGAAACCCCCACCAAAACACATAAAACCCACCAGCAACCTTCCCATAACGAAAACCTCTGCTCATGACAGCTGGAACGCTACCCCGAGGGAGACGCGTGTCATCGAGCAGTCAGGAAAAATCGTCGGTTCCCGTACTGGGAATTGAGGGCGCCGAAGCGATACCTAGGGGAATGGCCGTGGCACCCGGAAGAAGCGCCACTACGCGGCGATGAATGACGGTTATTTCTCAGTGGTTTTTGTGGGCTTGTCAGTGGCCGGGGAGAGCAGGCTTAGGGGGCTGCAACGGTTTGACGGCGCATACTCAGCGCTGGGTCAGTGGGAATGCAGAATTCGACAGCGCTATTCCTCGGCGGCGCTAATGCCTGCTACAGGAAAACGTGGGGTTGCTGAGGGTTTTATGAGTTTTTCTGGGTAGGGGTTGGGCCGTGCCGGCGTGCCCCACTAATGTGGCGTCATCGCCGGCACCAGGACGGTCGGCGCCGTCCCTCTTGCCCGAAACTAGATAGTAGGTGTGGTAGGTGGCGTTGGCTTCTTGGGCGGATTAAGCGACGGCGCCCCCTTTGCGTTCGCTCCACCTAGCCTCCTGGTTCGAGAGCTTGCAGGAGTGAACTGCGTCATAACTATACGGGTTGCCGATGGAGCCCTGCTAGTACCTGCGACACCAGCAGAATTTCGAGAAGCGGTCTGCCCGCCTGACTCGCTACCTGGTCTACGCCGGCTCATATTGGCTGCGCCTCCCATTCGGCCCAGACGCCCTACCAGCATGGCCATCCCAACAGCCTTAGATACGAAGGCACCCGCCTCACTGGCTGTCGCAACTGCCCCCGACAAACTCCCGGCCAACCCGCTCAGTGAAACGCCTAGCATGCTGCCGGTGATCCACGTTGCGAAACCAAGGACGCCTGTAGCCAGTCCCGTCATCATCCCGCGCAACGCGTCGTAGTCAGCTCCTGCCCCCGTCCACCCGCTGGCAGCGCCGGCCTGACCAACCGCTACAGCCGCCATGACCATGGACGCCCCAAAATTCACAATCTGGGCCACCATCACCCCAACCACAGGCAGCAATAGAAGTGCCAGCCACTGAGCGATTATCTGCCCTCCCCGCAACGGAACTAGTAGCAGGAACAACGGCGCAAGTAACAGAACAATCCAGAAAACCCAAGCCGCCAAAATTACGTACCCAGGTAGAAGCGTCTGCAGATCGAGCCAGCCTTTGAAATTTTTGAACATTTGAGCGCTGGCCAGAATGCCCCCGGCTACCTCACTTCCCTCAGCCGAAAGGTCGGTTGTGTGCTGTAGCGACCGAGCCATAAACCGCTGCCAGGCAACCGCCGTACTAACCGCACCAACCTCTGCACTAACGCGCTGGCCACCCGCGATGACCTCACCCGACTCGCGCAGCGCTTGGTAGGCCTGCTCAGCTCCGAGCTGGGCCACCCGATAGGCCTCGACGCAGCTGGAGGGCTGAAAATGGATTTCCTCGAATTCGGCGGGGGCGACCACGACAGGTTTCTGGCTAGGTATCAGGCTGATCGGCAAGTACGTAGGCTGAGCCTCCGATTTGCCTGAGAATTTAGCGGCCCAAAAGTCCTGCGCCGGGAGCTTGTAGCGTCCTCCCATGAACGGTCCGACGTGTTCGAGCATACGCAGGCCTTCCTCACGCCTGGTCTGCATGGCTCGTTGATCCAACACCCGCTCCAATCCTTTGCGGGCTTCCCCGCCTCCCAGGAAATACGTGGCCCAGCCACCGGACACAAATGTCCAGGAAGAAGAGAGAGCCGTACGCGCCTGGGAAATCAGGTTAATTTCCTGATCTGGAATGCCCAATCCGCCCCCGCCGAGCAATCCAATGGAATGCAGGGCCTCGATCTTGGTGGCACGCTCTGGTCCAGTCAGATTGTTGGTGTGGGGAACACAGCTGGCGTTGTAGTCGCGTATGAGCTGAGCCAGATCACTGCCGGCAAACACGTCTGCCGATCGCCCAACGATATCGTCAATCGCAGCCTGAGCCGGCACGATTGTCCCTGCCGCCGAGTGCGTATTCAGCACCGGCTCAATAAGAGACTGGAAAATTCTGTGCGCCGACATGACAAATTTTAGCGTCAGCGCCTGAGCCTCCACCATCTGCACAGTGGCGCCGCTGGGGAGCTGGACCGCCGCAGGCTTCATGAGATACGGCAGCACCAACGCGAAAATCAGAAGCCCGCCAGCCAGGACACCAGCAATTCCCTCGCGAACCCGCAGGGCAATCAAAAAACACCACGCAAAACCCACCACAACTATTAGTGCCGTACTGAACTGGTGTAGCACCATAAACACCGGCTCGGTGGCAGCAATGATCGTTAATGCAGCGCTATCCCACAGCGCAAAAACCCAGTTGAATCCCGCGAAATTTTCTGCCGTCGCAGTGCTCATCACTGACCTGCCCGACGCCATAGGCGCGCACGCAGACCGAGGAGGAGGCGGGTCAGAATCATAGGCACCCACAGCCACAACATGATCACCCCCACACTGCCCAGGATATGGCCTAGTGGTAGGGCGAGGATCGAGCGCTCAGCCTCTGCTCGTGCGTATTGCTCCAGAACTCTAGCTGTGTAGCCGTCAATCATGGCTGCGGCGGCGATATGAATCATTCCAATAGCGAGCAACACCGCAGCGGTGCGGAATGTCCACAGTGACGCTCTAGGCAACCTCTGAAGCAGCCAGTCCAGTCCGGTGGAAATTTTGTCGATTTTCATAGCGGGTTCCCCCCAATTGGCTCACACCCACCGAGCCTAACGGCCACCATCCCCCCACCTCCACTGAACCACACGCACTTGCATCAACTCCCCATTTCGCCTGTTTGGAATTGAGGCATTGGTGAGCCGTGGCACCCACTCTCTTTTCTGAGCCGCAGGCCAGAAAAGAGAGTGGGTGCATGCAACTACACCGGGTTCGGTTGAACTGGGCTCGGGGCTTCTCGAAAAATGATCACAGCAGGTGAAGGAATTTTTCGCGCACGACTGATGAGCCCGGTAGGGCGAAACTCGCGAACGAGTCTCGTGCTAAGGGTTTGCTTGATTCTCTGGAGCAACCGCCCTCGATCTCACTGCGTCATCGCAGAAGTGAGAGGGTCAACGCGGGTTGAGGCTGTCATCAGCCTGGCCCGCAACTACAGACCAAGGGCGTCCGTCCAACGCCCATGGGTCGTTGGACGGATTGATTCCAATCAACGATGGAGGTGGTTCAAACGCTCGGCCTGGGATCTCGGATCGAGCGGGATGTAGTGATGATGATCCACACAGAGCGCCAAGCGCTTCCCGCCTAGGGTGTGGTCTGCCAGCGGGGGCAGACAGTGAGTATGGGTGCAAACCGCACTCGTCTCGCTGGCACATACCACGTAACGGCCAGGAGGATTGGAGTCCTGGAGCGCACGTTGCGAAACCGTAGTAGCCGCATCTAGGTGCGGGCTTGCGTTACTGGAGCCTCAACGCGCTCTTCATCGCTGCACGCTCTGAGCATTGCTCGCGGCCCGATGATGACGCGGCAGGGTTAGCCAGACCGCAAGGCCTTGCCGGCGATGCAAAACCAGCCCAGCAGGCTGGCCGGAGCCCAAATTGGGTTGTCCGCCCCTCCAGGGGTGTCCTGTGTGCCAGAGATGGTGCTCAAGGCAGCAAGTTCGCTTTCACGTATCTCCATACGCGCACTTCCCTCCATCAGAGACACCAGGAGCAGTTATGGCCGGCTGGAAATCCTCACTGGCATCTGTGCTCAAGGAGCACAACGGTATCAAGGCATCAGACGGGACAGTTGCCAGTCACGAGACGCAGCACAAGCGCTCGACAGTCCTCTACCAGGCGTTCACTGACCTGAGAGAAATGGGTTACAAGCTGGACAATGTCAGGCAGCTAAAAGGTCGCCATGTAGAAGCGCTGACCAAACACTGGCTGAGCAAGGGGCTTTCCTCCTCGACTCTGCAGAATCGCCTTTCCACCCTGAGGACATTTGCCTCCTGGATTGGCAAGGAGGGCATGGTTGAGAGCGCTGAGCGCTATTTCCCGAATCATGAGGCCGCCAGAACGTCGATTAACACCCAGGACAAGGGGTGGGAGGCAAATGGCGTGAGCGTTACGAAAAAGCTCGATGACCTACGCGCCCTGGATGAACGTGTCGCACTCCAGGTGGAGCTGCAGCTTCGGTTTGGTCTCCGGGTCAAAGAGTCGATCATGCTGCGCCCTCATCTGGCGGACAAGGGCGGCTATCTGGCCGTCAGCATCGGCACAAAAGGCGGCAGGGATCGTACGGTGCCTATTGATACACCAGAACGGCGAGAGCTGATTGACCGAGCTAAAACCTTTGCTGATCGCCGTACGGCCAGCACCGCCGATCCAGGCAAGTCGTTGAAACAGGCGCTTGGACACTACAGCCGAATTGTTGCCAAGGCAGGGCTGACCAAAGCTCAGCTTGGCGTGACTTCACATGGTCTGCGTCATGCGTTCGCCAACGAGCGCTATGCCCACTATTCGGGTAGTCGCTCCCCTGTTGAGGGAGGGAATCTCAGAGCCCAGAACTGGGAGCTGGATCGCTTTGCACGCCTAGCGGTTGTCGAAGAGCTGGGGCATTCCCGTGAGGACGTGTCAACGCACTACCTCGGGCGATGAGGATGGTGTCTCCTGGAAATTATTTTTTCAAACTTAGGATGCCGAGGTGTACCTATTTTGAATCCGAACATTGACCCCAGCTGGATCAGCAGTTGCTTGCTGTTCGTGATCGGCGCGCTCCTGATAGCGAATGCTCTACTGGTGCTACTGCTTATCGAAGGGAAAAAAGCGAGATTGCGGATTGAGGCCACACTGGAGGCCAGTGTGGCTCGACAAAAGGCCCTGCTTCGGGAGCACCGTGATGAAGCGGAGGTAGTCGAACAACAACATCTGGAGAAGCTGGCCGCGACAGAAAGAAACCATCACTACGAGATGGACAATCTCCGGGGAATTCTCTCCATTGCTGATCAAGATCGTGATGAGGCTCTGGGCGCTATGGCTAGGGCCCAAGAGCGCGGCAAGTCCATGCAGAACAGGATCGATCAGCTAAACGTACTGATGGAGTCCTGGGCGGCCGGCACCGATGAAACAGCTGCGGCGGTGAGATATGCCCTTCGGGCAGAGCGTACCACCGCCGTAAATTAGACCCGAGCAGCATGCGATTAAAGCCGCTAGGCGTTCGCAGCCAGACAGCTAGCGATTAAATATGATTAAAAACAGATTACTGGCTCTAGCAAAAATCCCTGCACAGCAGATTCCTTCTGGGCTGCAGGCCGATATCAATGCCTCATGTTTGGAGTGCAGGAACGGTATCTGCAGGGGTGCTGGAACGGTATCTGCAGGGGTGCTGGAACGGTATCGCCGGAGTGCTGGAACGGTAGTCGGGGGTGCTAGAACGGCATCACGGGGGTGCTGGAACGGTATCAGCGCTTACTGGTCAGGTGCCGCCGCTGAGATGGGCTAGGAGTGGTTTTGACTCGTACCAGGCTCCCCTCTATTGAATACCTAAAAGGCTGCCCTGCTGCGTCGCGTGCTTCTTCCACAGAGTCCAGTGCCCGGCGCAAGTCTTTTTTGAAGTCAGATAAGGAGGTAGCTCGGCTTCCACATAGCCGATGTAAAGTTTCGATCCTCAGATCGTATGGTCTTGCGTGCGACGCATAGAATCCATGCAGCCATTGCGCAAGCGGTCGTCCATGTAACTCTTGCCGCACAGCCCAATCCACATCAGTGAACTGGTCAGCAAGAAACAGGACGCGGAGATTGGGGTTCAATCGAATGACATAAGTCCGCGTCTCATGATCACGGTAGACCTCGTGAATCAGGCTGCCCTCATACGAATGCTCGCCTACCCGAACTTGTAAAGCGGTCGCACTCATCCTGCTGAGGTGCCGATCTAAGATCGCTCGGTTCTTTCCTGTATCGGTTTTGCCAAGTTCTTTTAACAGTCGGTAGGCAGTTACCCGACACTCTGATCCTAGTTCTTGCGTTCGAGCCAAGTGCAGTACAGTTTCCCAGACATCCAAGTCACCCTGGTCAAGTAGGGCTCCTGTATAAGTTATGCTGATTCCGCCAAGAGCGTTAATCTTTACTCGCTCAAAGTATGGGCGGTATCCCTTGCTGACTGCTCCAAACAGTGCTGAACGAAGAGCAACGTTCGGGGTGCGCCGAACTGAGTCTGGCCAGCTCGGCAGTAAGCTACGAAAATTCTCGACCTCAACCTCTTGCGATTTAGTGCGAGAGCGCTTTCGGTTTTCTTCTAATCTGTCAAAAATGCGACTAGGGAGTGGCATATTTGCAGACATCGTTAACGAGAAGATGTGCTTATTTTTTCTGCAACCCAGGCATGCACCTGCTCGGCAGGCCATGCCACAGAGTTCGCGCCGAGCGAAATACCCACAGGGAACTCGCCCGCCCGAATCATTCGATATATTTGAGATTTGCTCAGCCCCACCAGCGCACAGACACTGGGAAGGCGAAGCAGCAGGGGGGTGGCAGGTTGGCTAGCCATCTGGACGGCACTCCTTGGGACCGGATTGGATGGCTAGGGATTCAATAGCACCTCAAGCTAGGAGTCATGGTAATTACCTTTTTCTCTAGGAAATACCAAAAATAGTCACACCCTATGAAAATCTACCTGAGTCATTGAGAAGATGATCTTCCCATGTACTTTCTAATGGTCTGCACGCTTCTCGGTATTTTCACGCCGGCAGCGTCTGCCAGATTTTGAATTGACGGACTTGGGTCAGAGTTCTTACGCTGTGAGTGAAGTTGTGAGGCGCGAAGTTTAATTTTTTCCGCTCGCTCCCTGGCTTCTGGTTTGAGAGGCTTATCTGTATGAGCTTTGTCGACCTCTTTGATTAGCTCGATCAGTCCATTAATAATTAAACTGATGTAGTTAAGTTCGATGGTCTTAAATGATTCTTCGTCGTGGCCAGTTTCAGGTTGTGAAGTTGAGCTGCTATCTAATAGGAAATCAGACCTTTCAAATCCTACACTAAGCATCCGCTCGCTAAGGGATTGTTTTGATGCGTATATCGTGCTTGCTGGGATTTTTTTGAAGTCAGCATCGCTCGCACAGAAACACTCTACGAGACTGTTGTCGAGGCCGGGTAGAGGATTTCGAATTGAATCAAAGTATTTGCTAAGCCCTTCAAAGCTAAGGTTGTAAATTCTGGTTGACCTTAGTGGTAATCCCGTTTTCCCGACCCAAAATATATCGTTCGGCGACAGTTTGTTTTTCTGGATCTCACTGTACTCCATATGTAGCTCTCGAATGACTTCATGCAGATCATGCGCAGCTTCTTTAGAACTAACCTTGTAGTAGCGAGCGTATTCCGGCACCAAATCAGACAGGCGCATCACATCATCATTCATGCGTCTTTCTCCCCCGCTGCGATGGAATTTCCAGTGCTGCTGCATGGCAGAGCATCCAAGTGATCGGCATACCACTGAAGCATCTCTCGCCGCCCCTCCAGATATTGGGCATGGTTGTAGGTGCCGCGAATGCTGTTCTTGTCCACATGCGCCAACTGGGTTTCGACCCACTCGCTGGGATATCCCTGCTCGTGCAAAGTGGTGGACATCGTGTGGCGGAATCCATGACCTGTGGCACGCCCGTCGTAGCCAGAGCGCTTCAGCAGTTGGTTGATCGCGGCCTCGCTCATGGGCTTTGCCGGATCGATACGGCCAGGAAACGCGAGCGTGTAGCCACCAGTAATGCTTTCCAGCTCACGGATTGCCGCCACCGCCTGCTTGGAGAGTGGGATCAGGTGAGCGCGACGCATCTTCATGCGCGCAGCAGGGATCAGCCAGAGCGCCTTATCAAGGTCAAACTCCGACCAAGGAGCCCCCCTCAGCTCAGCCGTTCGCACCCCCGTCAGAATCAAAAGGCGAGTGGCGATCTTGACGATGTCGTTACCTGGGCAGGCCTGGATGGAGCGCAACAGCTCCGGAAGCTCTGTAATGGGTAAGAACGGATAGTGTTTTGAGGTGGGCGTCTGTAATGCGCCACCAACATCCGCTATGGGGTTGTATTCAGCACGGCCAGTAGCGATTGCATAGCGGTACACCTCTTGGCAACGCTGGCGAGTCTTGCGCAGGACCTCAAGCGCTCCCCGTGCCTCGATCCTGCGGAAGACGTGCAGCCACTGCATTGGCTTGATGGTGGCGAGGGGCAGGCTTCCCACTTGGGGGAAGATGTCCCGCTCGAAGGCTTCCAAAACGTCGCTGGAGTATCCCGCCGACCATCGAGGTGCTTTGTGTTGATGCCATTCCAGCGCTAGCGTCTTGAAGGTATTAGCTCGGGCTATTGCCGCCTGCGCTCTTTTGGTCTCACGTTCAAGCCCTGGATGTTTGCCTTGTGCTACGAGTTGGCGTGCCTCAGAGGCCAGCTGGCGGGCTTGTGCCAGTGTCACCTTGTCGAAGGTGCCTAGGGAAATGTGGGACTGCTTACCGTCCAGGCGGAAGCGGAATCGCCAGGATTTTCCTCCAGCGGCACGAATCCACAGAAATAATCCGCCTCCATCGGCAAGGCCGTAATCCTTGTCGCGTGGCGCGGCGTTCTTCACCTGCAGGACGGTCAGTGGCATCAATCGAGTACCCAAAGATTTTTGAACCAATCAAAGGTACTTGTGTGGGTACTCAAATGGCAAGCGCTTGGATGGCACTTGATGGCACCGCATGAAACAGAAAGCCCGCACTAGGCGGGCTTCCTGGGGCGTTCATGACACTGCTTGGCACTGCATGAAGCGTTTAGATGGTGCCGGCACCAGGAATCGAACCCGGGACCTACTGATTACAAGTCAGTTGCTCTACCTGCTGAGCTATACCGGCGAGGGGCGCCATTATAGCGATTGGCTGGGCCGAGTAAACCACCCTTGATGGGAGGGTGTGATGTCGGCCGATGCTTATGCACAAAAGGCATGAAGCTGGGACGATCGTGCAGCGAGCCTGTGACGCTGTTCGCAGAAGTGCAGCAAGTGGCTGTCTCACCAGCGTTTTGTCGACTTGGCCAGAAAGTGAGCGGCTCGGCTGGCGTGGCGGTTTGAAAGCGTTTCGGGGGGTTTCTCAGAAAGCATCAACAGAGTTATCCACAGGTTCTGTGGGCAATTTTTCGCGTTCGGCCAGGAGCATCAGGTTGCGCGGGGTCAGGCGGTGGGCGCAGAAGGGGCCGGCCTTGACCCGGTAGCCCTGCTCTTCCAGATACAGCGCCCGGTCCAGCAGCAGCCAGCATTCCAGGGGTCGCCGGTAGAGGGCCCGCAGCAACTCCAGGTTGCGCACCTGGGCCAGGCGTTGCCAGCCGAGGGCTTCCAGCGCTGCCCAGTCCGGCTCCGTGGTGATGGTGAGCGCGCGAAGGGCTGCCAGGTCATGGCAATACCGGTCGAACGGCTTGTTCAGCCAGGCCACAGGCAGGGATGGCGTGGGCAGGTAGGTGTCGCTGCCGCGCAGTTGCCGCTGCAGGTGGTCGAAGGCCAGGCGGCGGGCCATGGAACGGTCGCGCTGGCGGCGGACGCGCGCGCCTGCGGTGACGGTCTCGCTCTGCACCAGGCGCAGGTCCCGGCGGTCCAGGTGGAGTGTGCTGGTCCGCGCGGCGGCGGAGAGCGGGGCGTAGGCCTCGCTGGCAATCCGGTTGTAGCAGCAGGGGGCAATGGCGAGCTGTTGGCAGCCGGCCTGGCTGGCCAACTGCATGAGGCGCACGTGCAGGTCGCCGCAGGCATGCAGGGCGACGGTGGTGTGTTCCGGGGCCAGGCAATGGCCCGTGTCGTGTGCCAGCACGTCCTGCTGGCGGTGCCGGGCCTTTATCGGTAGGCGATCACTCAGGCGTTGCCCGTCTTCCACCAGCTGTGGGTCCAGCTCCAGTGCTGTGAGTTCGCCGTGGCGCCAGGCCAGGGCGCGGCCGAGGTGGCCCTTGCCGGCGCACCAGTCCAGCCAGTGCCGGGGTTGGCGCTGGAAGGTGAGGTGATCGGCGAAGGCGCGGATCTGCTGCCACTTGCGCCCGGGCACATCCAGCTCCAGCCTGGCCGGCCATTCGCCGTTGCCCAGGCTGTCCAGCGGCGGCAGTGCGGTCAGGCTGCGCGTTGTAGCGGCCAGACCGGCGAAGGGCGTCGGGGCGTCGGGCAGGTCCAGATCGCCATGTGCGGCTTCGGCCTGCTCCAGTGTCCGGCTGCGCAGCCAGGCCGCGAGTTCGGGAAGCTCGGATTCCCAAGGCAGGACGGGCTCGGTGAAGGGCTCGGGTTGCCAGAAGCGCTGCCCGTCGACGAGGAAACGGTCGAGCGCCTGGAAGCGTTCCAGCAGTTCGGCGCCCTGGAGCGGGGCGGGATGAGGCATCTGGGAGGACGTGTGTGGTGTCGGGGTGCCGGAGTATACGCCGCTCCCGGGCGGGAGCGGCGGTCAGGGTCAGCGGCCTTGGCAGGCGTCGACCCGCAGCCATTTTTCCAGCAGGCGGAAGCCGCGTACCAGCAGGAAGGCGATCACCAGGTAGAACATCCCGGCGGCGAAGAAGATCTCCACCGGCAGGTAGGTGCGGGCGATGATGGTGCGCGCCATGCCGGTGAGTTCCAGCAGGGTCACCGTGCTGGCCAGGGCACTGGCCTTGAGCATCAGGATCACTTCGTTGCTGTAGGCCGGCAGGCCGATCCGCGCAGCACGCGGCAGGATGATGTGCACCAGCGTCTTGGCCTGGGACATGCCCAGTGCCCGCGCCGCCTCGATCTCACCCGGCGGGATGGCCTGGATGGCGCCGCGGATGATCTCGGCGATGTAGGCGGCGGTGTGCAGGGTCATGGTGATCACGGCACACCAGAACGGGCTGCGCAGGTACTGCCACAGGTCGCTGTGGCGTACCGCCTCGAACTGCGCCAGCCCGTAGTAGACGAGGAACAGTTGCACCAGCAGCGGCGTGCCGCGGAAGAAGAAGATGTAGCCGTAGGGCAGGGCGCGCACATACCAGTGGCGGGAGGCGCGTGCGATGCCCATGGGCAGTGCCAGGATCAGCCCGGCGATCACGGCGATGGCCACCAGCTCCAGGGTCAGCAACGCCCCTTCGAACAGGCGCGGCAGGTACTTGATGATCACGTCCCAGTTCATGCCGCGCTCCTCTTGAAGCCGCGCCCGGCGCGTTTTTCCAGCCAGTGCATGCCGATCATGGCGAGGACGGTCAGGCCCAGGTAGATGAAGGCCGCCACCAGGTAGAAGGTGAAGGGCTCCTTGCTGGCGGTCACGGCGATCTGCGAGCGACGCATGATTTCCTCGAGGCCGATCACCGAGACCAGCGCGGTGTCCTTCATCAGGATCATGAACAGGTTGCCCAGGCCCGGCAGGGCGATGCGCCACATCTGCGGCAGGATCAGGCGCCAGAGGATGCGACCGTTGGACAGGCCCAGTGCAAGGCCGGCCTCACGGTGCCCCTTGGGGATCGCCAGGATGGCGCCGCGGAACACCTCGGTGGCGTAGGCGCCGAAGCACAGGCCGAGGGCGATGGTGCCGGCGGCGAAGGCGGACAGTTCCAGGCCTGGCACGCCGATCTTCTCGCCGATGGCGCGCATGAGGTTCACGGTGCCGAAGTAGATCAGCAGCACCCAGAGCAGCTCGGGCACACCGCGCACGATGGTGGAGTAGGTCCCGCCAAGCCACTGCAGCGGCTTCTTGGGGGAAGTCTTGGCCAGCGCACCGAGCAGACCCAGCACCAGACCGAGCGACAGCGCGCAGAGCGCCAGCTTGATGGTCATGAGGGTGCCGGCCGCCAGGGCGGGGCCGAATCCGTGGAGGTCGAGGTTCATCTGCAAGGCTACTGCTGGGGACCGGCGCCGCGTGGGCGGCGCCGGTCAGGCGGGCATCAATAGATGCTGAAGGGGAAGTACTTGTCGTTGATCTTCTTGTAGGTGCCGTCCGCGACGATTTCCTTCAGGGCCGCGTTCAGCTTCTCGCGCAGGGGGTCGCCCTTGCGCACGGCGATGGCGATCTTGTCGTTGTCGAACACCGGCTCGCCCTTGAATTCGAAGCCCTTGCCGGCGTCGCTCTTGAGCCATTCCCAGTTCACGAACTTGTCGGCCAGCACGCCGTCGACGCGCCCGGAGGCCAGGTCGAGGTAGGCGTTCTCCTGGGTGTCGTAGAGCTTGATGTCGACCACGTCGGCCATGTTGTCTTCCAGCCAGGTGCCGGCGATGGTGGCGCGCTGGGCACCGATGACCTTGCCTTTCAGGCTGGCCTTGTCGGTCTTGAAGTCAGCGTCCTTGGGGGCGATGAACTGCAGCTTGTTGGTGTAGTAGGGATCGGTGAAGTCGACGGCCTGCTTGCGCTCCTCGGTGATGGACATCGAGGCGGCGAGGAAGTCGAATTTCTTGGCATTCAGGGCCGGGATGATGCCGTCCCAGTCGGAGGTGACCACGTCGCACTCGACTTTCATCTTGGCGCACAGGGCCTGGGCGACCTCGATGTCGAAGCCACCGACCTTGCCGCTGGCGTCGATCAGGTTGAAGGGCGGGTAGGCGCCTTCGGTGCCGATTCTCAGCTTGTCGGCAGCCACGGCGTGGGTGCCGAAGGCCAGGGTGGCGGCAGCGGCCAGCAGGATCTTCTTGTAGTTCTTCATGCGTACTTGCTCCGTGTTTTAGCGATTGCTGGACATGAATTGTTTGCAACGCGCCGAGGTCGGGTTTTCGAACACCTGCTGCGGCGGGCCCTGTTCTTCCACCAGGCCCTGGTGGAGGAAGACCACCTCGGTGGACACCTGGCGGGCGAAGTTCATCTCGTGGGTCACCAGCAGCATGGTCCGGCCCTCTTCGGCGAGTGCGCGGATCACGTTAAGCACTTCTTGTACCATCTCGGGGTCCAGGGCCGAGGTGGGCTCGTCGAACAGGATCACTTTAGGCTGCATTGCCAGCGTCCGCGCGATGGCCGCGCGTTGCTGCTGGCCGCCGGAGAGCTGGGCGGGGTAGGCGTGGCGCTTGTCGGCGATGCCGACCTTGGCCAGCAGTGCCTCGGCCACCTCGGTGGCTTCGGCCTTGCTCTGGCCGAGCACGCGGCGCGGGGCCTCGATGATGTTGTCGAGGACCGTCATGTGCGGCCAGAGGTTGAAGTTCTGGAAGACGAAGCCGATCTCGCTGCGCAGGCGATTGATCTGGCGGTTGTCGGCGGCCACCAGTTCGCCGGAGCGGGCGGCCTTCAGCTTGAGTTCCTCGCCGGCCACGATGATCTGGCCCTTGTGCGGGTTCTCCAGCAGGTTGATGCAGCGCAGGAAGGTGGACTTGCCGGACCCGGAGGAACCGAGGATGGAAATGACGTCACCGTCGCGGGCGGTCAGGGAAATGCCCTTCAGCACCTCCAGCTCGCCGTAGCGTTTGTGCAGGTCGCGGATTTCTAGCGCGGGCGTGGCCTCGGCCATGGGGGTTCCTCTTATTGTTCGGATGCGCTCCGGCTGCGATCGGCCTTCCTGGCGAGGGGGCAACCTAGCATAGGCCCCAGGGGGCGCCAAGGGCGCTTCCGGGGCGTGACCGGACGGTTTCACCGGCTTGTCGCATCGTTGCAGGCGTTTGTCGCGCGAACGCAAGACAGGGCCCGGAAAGCGGGTGCGGCGCACCCTACGCGCAAACGCCTGGCAATTCCAGTGCCGGGCCCTCGCGGTCAGCGGGCGAGCAGGGCGCTGACCTTTTCGCGTAGCTCCTCGAGGCCGAAGGGCTTGGCGATCACGCCCTGGCGGTCGGCGCGGGTAGGGTCCGGGCGGATCGACTCGGCGTAGCCGGTGGCAAACAGCACGCGCAATGCCGGGTGCAGGGTGCAGGCCCGCTCTGCCAGCTCCTGGCCGTTCATGCCGGGCAGGCCCACGTCGGTGAGCAGCAGGTCCACCGGCTGGTGCTCCAGCAGAGCCAGGGCCTGGGCCGCGTCGCCGGCTTCCAGTGCCTCGAAGCCCAGCTCCTCCAGGACTTCCACGGTGAGCATGCGCACCACCTCGGCGTCCTCCACCACCAGCACGCGTGCCAGGGGCCGGGTGCGCTGCCCGAGGGCATCGGCGTGTCGTTCTTCTGTGGGCAAGGAAACCTCCGAGGGGGTCATGACGGGCGCTTGCCGGCGCCGGGCTGGGTGACGGTGCACGGCGTGTGCCGCTCCACCTCCAGGGTTCGCGCCGCATCGGTGCGCAGGGCACCCGGACAGTGCGCGATGAGGTACCGCAGTTTAGAAGAACACTGGGAGAAAAAATTCCCACAATTTATGTGAACCTTTCCCACGCTAAAAGTGTTCCAAGCGAAGCGATAATGCGCCAGCCATTGGCGGCCCAGGATTCGATTGGTTAATGCAAACACTCGCATTACCATGCCGGTCCCGCAGTTTTCCCCTTCATATCGGTGATTTTCGGCACTAAGCCAGGGAAGCCAGATGACCAATGATCTGACAGACGAGACGCGTTTCCGCCGCATCCTCGCGCGCAACGTTGCGTTGCCGCTGGGGGTGGGTGTCGCCGGGGCCGCCCTGTTCGTGGTCCTCATCTCCTACCTGCTCTACGTCCTCAGTTGGGTCGAGCACACCGACCGTGTGATCAGCAACGCCAACGACGGCCTGCGCCTGTCGGTCGACCAGGAGTCCGGCATGCGCGGCTACCTGATCAGTGGCAATGCGGCCTTCCTGCAGCCTTATGAGCAATCCCGACCGCATATCGAGGCCGCCATGGAAGGGTTGCGCGAGCTGGTGGCGGACAACCCCGCACAGGTCCAGCGGGTGCGCTCCATCGAAGCCCTGCAGGGTGAGTGGGACCGCTTCGCCACCGAGATGATCAGCCGCAAGCAGAACGGCGAGAACGTCTCCGACACCGTCAGCGAAGGCCGCGGCAAGGAACTGGTGGACGCCATCCGCGAGCAGTACCGCACCTTCATCAACATGGAGCGGCAGCTGCGCCACGAACGCAATGAAAAGGCCAACTCCACAGCCATCCTCACCATCAGCCTCTACCTGCTGTTCAGCCTCGCCTTTGCCGGTGCCCTGGCCTACTTCGGTCGTCGCGAGCTGGTGACCCTGTCCGCCACCTACGGCGAGTCCTTGGCCCGGCAGCGTGCCCACAGCGAGCACCTCACCCAGCAGCGCTGGCTGGGGGATGGCCAGGCGGCCCTGTCCGAGCGCCTGCTCGGCCAGCAGTCGCTGCCGGTGATCGGGCGCAACGCCCTGGAGTTCCTCGCTGCCTACCTGGGCATGGCCGTGGGTGCCCTGTACCTGCGGGAAGAGGGTGGCACCCTGCGGCGCGTCGCCAGCTACGGCCTGGAGCGTGACGACCAGGCGCCCGATCGGCTCATGCCCGGTGAAAGCCTGGTGGGGCAGGCGGCCCTGGAGAACCGCGTGATGGCCCTCGACGAGCTGCCCGCCGGCTACCTCAGGGTCGCCACCAGCCTCGGCCAGACCGACGCCGAAGGCGTGCTGCTGGTGCCCACCCACAGCGACGGGGTGGTCAACGGCGTGCTGGAACTGGGCTTCCTGCGGCGCCTGTCCCCCCGTGACCAGGCGCTGATGCCACTGATCGCCGGCAACCTCGGCACCGCCATGGACGCATCCCGCTACCGCCAGCGCCTGCAGGAAGTGCTGAGCGAGACCCAGCAGCTCAACGAGGAGCTGCAGGTGCAGCAGGAAGAGCTGAAGACCGCCAACGAGGAGCTGGAAGAACAGTCCCGCGTGCTGCGCGAGTCCCAGGCCCATCTGGAGACCCAGCAGGCCGAACTGGAACAGACCAACGAGCGCCTGGCCGAGCAAGCCCAGGAAATGGCCGCCCAGCGTGATGACCTGGACGACAAGAACTCCGCCCTGCAGCGGGCCCGCCTGGAGCTGGAGGCCCGTGCAGAAGAGCTGCAGCGCGCCAGCCGCTACAAGTCCGAATTCCTCGCCAACATGTCCCATGAGCTGCGCACCCCGCTGAACAGCTCGCTGATCCTTGCCCGCCTGCTGGCGGACAACCCCGAGGGCAACCTCAACGACGAGCAGGTCAAGTTCGCCGAGTCCATCTATTCCGCCGGCAACGACCTGCTCAACCTGATCAACGACATCCTCGACATCTCCAAGGTCGAGGCCGGCAAGCTCGACCTGCGCGCCGAAAACGCCCCGGTGCGGCGCCTGGTGGAGGGCCTGCGTGAGCTCTTCACCCCGCTGGCCGAGCAGAAGGCCCTGGCCTTCAGCGTCGAGGTGGCCGACGACGTGCCCGAGCGGATCTGCACCGACCGGCAACGGGTGGAGCAGATCATCAAGAACCTGCTGTCCAACGCCATCAAGTTCACCGACCAGGGCGCCGTGTCCCTGCGGGTCGAGCGGGTGCCGGCGGGCATCGCCTTCGCCGTGCGCGACAGCGGCATCGGCATCCGCGCCGACCAGTTGGACCTGATCTTCGAGGCCTTCCGCCAGGCCGATGGCACCACCAACCGCCGCTATGGCGGCACCGGCCTGGGCCTGTCCATCTCCCGTGACCTGGCGCAACTGCTTGGCGGCAGCATCCAGGCCAGCAGCGAGCCGGGCCGGGGCAGCCTGTTCACCCTGGTGCTGCCGGAACACTGGACGCCGGCCGACGCGCCGCCAGCGCCGAAGCCCAGTGCGCCGCCGCCGGCAGCCCGCCCGGCCTTGGCTGCCCCCCTGGCCCCGGCCACCCACGCGCCGATCCCCACCTTCGCGGACGACCGTGACCAGGCTCCGTCGGATGAGCGCTGCGTACTGGTGATCGAGGACGAGCCCAAGTTCGCCCGGATTCTCTACGACCTCGCCCACGAACTGGGCTATCGCTGCCTGGTGGCCCATGGCGCTGATGAAGGCTTCCACCTCGCCGAGCGCCATGCACCGGACGCCATCCTGCTGGACATGCGCCTGCCCGACGAGCCGGGCCTCTCGGTGCTGCAGCGCCTCAAGGACACGCCCCGCACCCGCCACATCCCCGTGCACGTCATCTCGGTGGAGGACCTCAGCGAGGCCGCGCTGCACCTGGGCGCGGTGGGCTACGCGGTCAAGCCCACCACCCGCGAGCAGCTCAAGGCGGTGTTCGCCCGCCTCGAAGCCAAGCTCACCCAGAAGGTCAAGCGCGTGCTGCTGGTGGAGGACGACGCCCTGCAGCGCGACAGCATCGCCCGGCTGATCGGCGACGACGACATCCAGATCACCGCCGTCGAGTTCGGCGAACAGGCCCTGGAGCTGCTGCGCAGCACCCTGTTCGACTGCATGATCATCGACCTCAAACTGCCCGACATGCAGGGCAACGAGCTGCTGCGGCGCATGGGCAGCGAGGACATCTGCTCCTTCCCGCCGGTGATCGTCTACACCGGGCGCAACCTCTCCCGGGACGAAGAGGCCGAGCTGCTCAAGTACTCCCGCTCCATCATCATCAAGGGCGCGCGCTCGCCGGAGCGCCTGCTGGACGAGGTCACCCTGTTCCTGCACAAGGTCGAGTCGGAACTCTCCAGCGAACGGCAGAAGATGCTCAAGACCGCCCGCAGCCGCGACCGTGTGTTCGAAGAGCGGCGCGTCCTGCTGGTGGACGACGACGTGCGCAACATCTTCGCCCTCACCAGCGCCCTGGAACAGAAGGGCGCGCGGGTGGAAATCGCTCGCAACGGACGTGAGGCGCTGGACAAGCTCGAAGCCGTGGAGGATATCGATCTGGTGCTGATGGACGTGATGATGCCGGAGATGGATGGCTACGAAGCCACCCGGCGCATCCGCCAGCAGCCACGCTGGGCCAAGCTGCCGATCATCGCCGTCACCGCCAAGGCGATGAAGGACGACCAGGACCTGTGCATCCGCGCCGGCGCCAACGACTACCTGGCCAAACCCATCGACCTGGATCGCCTGTTCTCGCTGATCCGTGTCTGGCTACCGCGTCTGGAGCGCATCTAGATGGCCGACCGCACCCAGGAAATCGAGCTGCGCCTGCTCATCGAGGCGATCTACCTCAAGTACAGCTACGACTTCCGCGACTACTCGGGCGCTTCCCTCAAGCGCCGGGTGCTCTACGCCCTGCGGCAGTTCGACTGCGCCACCATCTCGGCCCTGCAGGAGCGCATCATCCACGACCCGCAGGCCTTCCACGAGCTGCTGCAGTACCTGACGATCCCGGTCAGCGAGATGTTCCGCGACCCCTCCTACTACCTCGCCCTGCGCCAGGAAGTGGTGCCCATCCTGCGCACCTACCCCTCACTCAAGGTGTGGATTGCCGGCTGCAGCACCGGCGAGGAGGTGCACTCCATGGCCATCCTGCTGCACGAGGAAGGGCTGCTGGAGCGCACCCTGATCTACGCCACCGACATCAACCCGCGCTCCCTGGAGAAGGCCCGGCGCGGCATCTACGCCCTCGACGACATGCGCAAGTACAGCGAGAACTACCGCCTGGCCGGCGGCCAGGGTTCGCTGTCGGACTACTACACCGCCGCCTACGACGGCGCCCTGTTCGACAAGCTGCTGCGCGAGAACGTGACCTTCGCCGACCACAGCCTGGCCACCGACAGCGTGTTCTCCGAGACCCAACTGATCTCCTGCCGCAACGTGCTCATCTACTTCAACAAGCAGCTGCAGGACCGCGCCCTCGGCCTGTTCCACGAATCGCTCTGCCACCGCGGCTTCCTCGGCCTGGGCAGCAAGGAGAGCCTCGACTTCTCCGCCTACGCCGGCCACTTCGAGGCCCTCAACCGCCCGGAACGGGTGTTCCGCAAGCTATGAACGGGCCCCAGCGCACGGCCGTGGTGGTGGGCGCCTCCGCCGGAGGGGTGGAGGCCCTGCTGCAGGTGTTCGCCGGGCTGCCGGCGGGCTACCCGCTCACCCTGGCCTGCGTGCTGCACCTGCCCGAAGGGCGCGAGAGCCTGCTGGCCGACCTGTTCGCCCGGCGCCTGGCGGTGCGCGTGCGCGAGGCCCGGGACAAGGAGAGCCTGGCCCCCGGCACCCTCTACGTCGCCCCGCCGGGCTACCACCTCTCCATCGAGCGTGACGCCAGCTTCTCCCTCAGCCGCGAGGAGCCGCTGCACTTCTCCCGGCCTTCCATCGACATCCTCTTCGAGTCCGCCGCCGACTGCTACGGCGAGCGCCTGGTGGGGGTGCTGCTGACCGGCGCCAACGAAGACGGTGCCCGCGGGCTGGCCTACATCCAGCAACAGGGCGGCCTCAGCGTCGTGCAGGACCCGCACGACGCCCAGGTGCCGACCATGCCCGAGGCCGCGCTGGCCACCCACCATCCCGACCACATCCTCCCGTTGCGGGGCATCCGCGACCTCCTGGCACGACTGGACCCATCCCATGCCGAGTAATCCACCAAGCAAGCTGCTGATCGTCGACGACCTGCCGGAGAACCTGCTGGCCCTGGAAGCCCTGATCAAGGAGGACGGCCGCGAGGTGCACCAGGCCGCCTCCGCCGATGAGGCCCTGGCCCTGCTGCTGGAGCACGAGTTCGCCCTGGCCATCCTCGACGTGCAGATGCCGGGCATGAACGGCTTCGAGCTGGCCGAGCTGATGCGCGGCACGGAGAAGACCAAGCACATCCCCATCGTCTTCGTCAGCGCCGCCGGCCGCGAGCTGAACTACGCCTTCAAGGGCTACGAGAGCGGCGCGGTGGACTTCCTCTACAAGCCGCTGGACGCCCACGCCGTGCGCAGCAAGGTGGCGGTGTTCGTCGAACTGAACCGCCAGCGCAAGCTGATGGCCCAGCAACTGGACGCCCTGGAGGCGGCGCGCCGCGAGCAGGACACCCTGCTGGCCGAGCTGCGCGCCACCCAGGCCGAGCTGCAGCGCGCGGTGCAGATGCGCGACGACTTCATGTCCATCGTCTCCCACGAGCTGCGCACCCCGCTCAACGGCCTGATGCTCGACACCCAGCTGCGTCAGAACCACCTGGCCAAAGGCAACGTCGCGGTGTTCACCGAGGCCCGCCTGCGCACCCTGTTCGACCGGGACGAACGGCAGATCCGCAGCCTGGTCCGGCTGATTGAGGACATGCTCGACGTCTCCCGCATCCGCACCGGCAAACTCTCCATCCGCCCCGAGCCCTGCGAGCTGGGGCAACTGGTGCGCCATGTGGCGGAGAACTTCGCCGCGCAGATGGAGGCCGCCGACTGCGCGCTGGACCTGCAGGTGGAGGACGGCGTCACCGGCGTGTGGGATGCCTTCCGCATCGAACAGGTGGTCAGCAACCTGTTCAGCAACGCCCTGCGCTACGGCACCGGCAACCCGGTGCAGGTGGTGGTGCGGCGTGATGGCGAATGGGCGCGGGTGGCGGTGCGCGACCAGGGCATCGGCATCTGCGCCGAGGACCAGAAGCGCATCTTCCAGCAGTTCGAACGGGCCGGCGGCGCCGACAAGGTGGCGGGGCTGGGGCTGGGGTTGTTCATTTCCGAGCAGATCATGCTCGCCCACGGCGGCCGCATCGAGCTGTGCAGCACGCCGGGGGTGGGTTCCACCTTCAGCCTGCTGCTGCCGACTGCCTGAGGCGGTTCAGGCCGCCAGCGGCCGCGCCAGGGGCAGGTGCAGGGTCGCTACCAGGCCGCCTTCCGGCTTGTTGTGCAGGCGGGCGCTGCCGCCCAGGCGCTCCATGATCATCGCCACGATGGGTAGGCCGAGGCCGGCGCCGTGGCTGCAGGGCGTAGTAGCTGCCCCAGTTGGCGCCGTCGCCACCCAGGCGCTCCGGGTCGGCTTCGGCCAGTTGCACCGGCTCCAGGCCGAGGCGGCGGAAGCTGTTGATCAGCCCGGCGGCCCCGGTGAAGGAGACCCAGCGCAGGTCGCGGGCGGCCAGCAACCAGGTGACGGCGATGATGATCAGGCGAGCGTTGCCGGCGTTGAGCGAGCTGAGGTTGCCCACCTCAACCAGTTCGACGCGGTCGATCGGGCGGCCGACGGCCTGGGCCACGGATTGCTCCAGGGACGCATCCAGGTAGCGCTCGAGAAACAGCGGCCCGCTGGCGGCGACGCGCATGCCGGCCACGGCGGTCAGTTGGCCGGTGGCGTCACGCAGGGCCAGCAGCTCGGGCAGGAAGTGGTGCACGTCGGCATCGTGGGCCTGCTCGAAACGGTCGTGGACGAAGGCTTCCAGTTCGGCACGGGCCGGGTCGTCGGCCTGGTGCAGGGTCAGGCTGTAGCGGCGCTCGCCCAACCCGAAGTGAAGGGGGAACAGGGCATTCCATTCCAGCTCAGTCATGTGGCGCACCCATCGGTTCGTTGGATGGTGCGCAGTATCGGCAGGGATTCTGAAGGCAGTCTTAAGGTGGCTTAAGGCTGGAAAAAGTTTTTTCGAGGGCGGGGAATGGGTTGCCCGGCCAAAACGCAGGCAACAAAAAACCGGCGCTAGGGCCGGTTTTCTGTGTGTTCCTGATGATGCTTGGCACCACCTGGAACTGAATGGTGGTGCCCAGGGACGGAATCGAACCGCCGACACGGGGATTTTCAATCCCCTGCTCTACCAACTGAGCTACCTGGGCAACGGGGCGCTATTAAACGGATTTCGAAGGGGGGAGTCAAGCGTGTCCTGAAAAATTTTTTCAGCCTTTACGGGCGCTTACGCGCTCGGGGGGACATAGCCTTCGGCCTGGGCGTATTCCTCGCCGGAGAGGAACTTGTCCATCTCGGCCTGGAGGAACTTGCGATCCTCGGCGTTCATCATGTTCAGGCGACGCTCGTTGATCAGCATGGTCTGGTGCTTCTGCCACTCTTCCCAGGCTTTCTTCGAGACGTTGTTGAAGATGTCTTCGCCCTTGGCGCCGGGGTAGGGCGGTTTGTCGAGGCCGGGCAGTTCCTTGTGGTACTTGCGGCACTGGACGGTACGGGTCATGGCGAATCTCCTGCATTCAATACGTCGGCGGCGCGCTTGAGCAGCTTCTTGACCGGAGCGGCCAGGCCCAGGCGCGGCGGGGTGGCGAGGTTATACCAGAGCCAGTCGGCATCGGCCATTTCGCGGTGGCTGCCCTCGACGGGCACCAGCCAGGGTTCGATGGCGAGCTGGAAGTGGCTGAAGGTGTGGGTCAGGCCGGGCAGCTCGCGGGCCTGGCCGAGCTGCAGGGCGTGCTGCGTGGCGAGGGGGGCGAGGGCGTCGAGGTGGTCCAGCTCGGGCAGGCTCCACAGGCCGCCCCAGAGGCCGCTGGAGGGGCGCCGGTAGAGCAGGATGGCGCCGTCGCGGTTGGCCAGGATCGGCATCAGGGTGCGCTTCTGCGGCAGGGCCTTGCGTGGCTTGGGCACCGGGTAGCGGATCTCCAGCCCCAGCAGGTGGGCCTGGCAGCCTTCGCGCAGGGGGCAGAGCAGGCAGCTCGGCTTGCTGCGGGTGCAGAGGGTGGCGCCCAGGTCCATCATCGCCTGGGTGTAGTGATTGACCCGCTCAAGGGGGGTGAAGCGCTCGGCGACGGCCCACAGTTGCCTGGCCACCTTGGGCTCGCCGGGGTAGCCCTCCTGGGCGACGTAGCGGGCCAGGACACGTTTGACGTTGCCGTCGAGGATCGGGGCGCGCAGGCCCATGGACAGGCTGGCGATGGCGCCGGCAGTGGAACGGCCGATGCCGGGCAGCTCGGCGAGCTGCTCGACGTCGCGGGGGAATTCGCCGCCGTGGCGTTCCATGACGATCTTTGCGGTCTTCTGCAGGTTGCGTGCGCGGGTGTAGTAGCCGAGCCCGGTCCACAGGTGCAGCACTTCGTCCTCGGGGGCTTCGGCCAGGTCGCGCACGGTGGGCAGGGCGGCCATGAAGCGGTCGAAGTAGCCGAGCACGGTGTTGACCTGGGTCTGCTGCAGCATGATTTCCGAGACCCATACCCGGTACGGGGTGATGCCCTGTTGCCAGGGCAGGTCGTGGCGGCCGTGGAGGTCGTACCAGGCGAGTACGGCGCTGGAGAACTGCTCGGGTGTCATCGTTTGAACAGCCCCTTCAGTGCGTCCTTGAGTTCCGGGCTGACCTTGTCACCGAGCTTCTCTTCGAGCTTCTCGCTGAGCTTGTCGCCGGCCAGCTTGGCGGCGATCTTGCCGATGCCGTCCTTGTCCAGGCGGCAGGCCTTGGCGCCGATCTCCAGCGGGCCGCGGCAGAGCAGCGGCCATTCCAGGCCGACATAGCGCTCATTGACCTGGCAGGCCGGGTCGGCCATGGCGCCCTTGTCGCCTTCGATGACGATGCCGGCGCGGTAGTCCATGCCCAGCACGCGCAGGTCGACGTCGCCATTGCCGTTGAGGGTCAGGCCGGGGATGCGCGCCTTGAGATCGGGGTTGCTGGCTACGCCGTTGGTGACGGTGAGGCTGCCGCGCAGTTCCTTGAAGGGGGTTTCCTTGCCTTCGTACTGGGTGCTCAGGGTCTTGCGATTGAGCAGGGCGATGCCCTGGCAGAGCTGCTGCTCCAGGTTGGCGTCGAGCAGGGCGCCGTCGTTGAGGACGAAGCTGGCGGTGCCGTTGAGGGCGTCGATCCAGGCCTTTTCGCTGTTGCCACGGGTGCGCAGGTCGGCGTTGAGGTCCAGGGCGCCGCGAACCGGCGGCTTCTGCTCGAGGGCCTTGAGGATCTTCTCCACCGGCACGTGGCTGATGCGCTTGCGGGCGCTGAGCTGGGGCACGTCGCTGCGCACGTCGAGCTGGGCGCTGGCGTCGAACTCGCCGCCATAGAGGCCGCCGCGCAGTTGCTCCAGGGTGATCTGGCCGGCCTTGCCGCGGGCCTTGAGGCGGGCGTCGGTGATCGGCAGCTTGTCCAGCGTCAGTTGGCCGAAGGCCAGGTCGGCCTCCAGGTCGAGCTTGCGCAGGCTGTCGATGGGCAGCAGCGGGGCTTCGCTCCAGGCCTGCTGGGTGGGTTTCTCGGGCAGCGGGGTGGTGCCCTGGCCGGCACTGGCGACGGTGCCCTGGATTTCGGCCTGGCGGGCGCTGGCGTCGTCCTTCTTCTTCGGCGGCAGGTAGCGGTCGAGGTCGAGCTTGTCGGCCTTGAGCTGGGCACGCAGGGCCTGGCGCTCGATGTCGGCCACCGCCAGGCGGCCGCTGAAGCTGCTGTCGTCGAGCTTGAGGGTCAGTTGTTCCAGGGCGATGTCGCGGGGGCTGCCCTTGAGCTGGGTGACCAGCTCGAAGTGCTTGAGGGTGTTTGCGTCCTGCATGGCCGGCAGTTCGACGCCGAGGCCGCTGAGGAATTCACGCAAGTCGAGCTGGGCGATGGACAGGCCGCCTTCCAGGCGCGGGGTCTTGTCCAGACCGTGGACCTTCAGTTCACCCAGGGCGCGCAGTTGGTTGGCAGAGAGCTTGAGGCCGTTCCACTCGGCGATGTTGGCACCGAGGTCGGCCAGCAACTGGCCCTGGGCGCTGAAGGTGAGGGTCTTGCCCTTGAACGGCTCGCCCGAGGCTTCGCCGGCGAGCTTGGCGTCTTCCAGTTGGTAGCGCTTGAGGGCGCGGTCGAAGCGCAGGCTGGCGGTGAGTTCGCTCTTGGCGCGCAGCACCGGCTGGTTGGTGCCGAAGAAGGCGCTGAGCTTGAAGGGGATGGCGGCGCCTTCGCGGATGGCGCCGGTGCTCAGTTCGATGCCTTCGGCGGTGTACTGCTGGCCGGTCTTGGCGTCGGTGTAGTCCACGCGGGCGTTGCTGACGGTGAGGCTGTCGATGTCCAGCTTCAGTGGGCGCTCGTTGCCGGCGGGCTTGGGCTGTTCCGCCGCTGCGGGGGCGCCTTCGGCGGCTGGTGCAGGCGTGCTGGCGGCCTGGGCCGGGCGGCCGATGTCTTCCCAGTTGCCACGGCCTTTCTCGTCACGGGCCAGGGTCAGGTTGAGGCCTTCGACGCGGATGTCGCTCATCTGCACTTCCTTGCGCAGCAGCGGCATGACGCGCACGGAGAGGCCGAGCAGGGCCAGGTTGGCGAAGGGTTTGTCGGGGCTGGCGGCGCTGGCCAGGGTGGTGTCGTGCAGCTCCAGGCCGAGCCAGGGGAACAGGCTCCAGCCGATGTCGCCCTTGAGGTCCAGCTCGAGGTTGGCCTTGTCGCGGGCGATCTGGCGGATTTCATCCTTGTAGTCGTTGGGATCGAACAGGTGGGTCAGGGCGAAGCCCAGGGCCACGATGATCAGCAACAGCCCGAGGAGCAGCAGGCCCAGGAGTTTGCCGATGGATTTCATGGACGAGTCCTTGTGATGAGTGCCGGGGGAGGGGCGCGAGTATAGCGCCAGCGGTTGTGCTGTTTGATGGCCAAACGCGGCGACGGTTCACCGGACTGGCGCCTGCGGCCCGCTGCACTGGCGCGTGCCGTCGCGTGACGGGTACGGCGGCTGGTCTAGGCTGCGCTGCACAACGACAAGAACGGGAGATGCGCCATGAGCGTGGCGGTGCTGGCTTTTCCGCTGTACATCCTGCTGATCCTGCTGGAGTTGGCCTACGAGCGGTACAGCGGGCGCTCCACCTACCGCCTGGCCGACGCGGCTACCAGCGTCAACACCGCCGTGCTGCGGGTGTTGCTGGAGGGGCCGCTGCGCCTGCTGCTGGTGCTGCCCTACGCCTGGCTCTATGAGCACGCGCGCCTGCTGGAGCTGGACCCCACCTCGCCCTGGGTGTGGCTGGGGGGCTTCGTGGCGGTGGACTTCTGCTTCTATTGGGCGCATCGCACCCTGCACCGCTACAACCTGCTGTGGGGTGCGCACCAGCCGCACCACTCCAGCGAGGATTTCAACCTGTCGACGGCGCTGCGCAAGGGGGCGTTCCAGACCGCCTTCGATTGGCCCTTCTACCTGCCCCTGGCGCTGCTGGGGCTGCCGTTGCCGCTGTTCCTGGTGCTGCTCGGGGTGCAGTTGGCCTACCAGTTCTGGATCCACAGCCAGCACATCGGCCGCCTCGGCTGGCTGGAGAAGGTGCTGGTGACGCCGTCCCTGCACCGGGTGCACCACGGGCAGAACCCGCGCTACATCGACCGTAACCACGGTGGGGTGTTCATCCTCTGGGACCGGCTGTTCGGCACCTGGCAGGAGGAGGACGAGCCGGTGGTGTACGGGGTGACCACGCCGGTGCGCACCTTCGACCCGCTGCGCCTGCAGTTCAGCTGGTGGCGCCTGCTGTGGGCCGATGCGCGGGCGACCCGTTCCTGGTGGGACAAGCTGCGGCTGTGGTGGATGCCCACCGGCTGGCGCCCGGCGGACGTGCGCCAGCATCCCTGGCCGTCGATGGACGAGCCCCGCCATGAACCGCGCCACGGGGCGAGCCTGACGGGGTATGCGCTGGCGCAGTTCCTGGCGATCAACCTGCTGGCGCTGGCGTTTCTGCTCAGCGTGCGCCAGGCCCTGGCCTGGGAGCCCTGGCTGCTGGTGCTGGCGATCCTCTGGGGCTGCGTAAGCCTGGGGCTGCTGTTCGACGGGCAGCGTCTGGCACCCCGGCTGGAGGGCACGCGGCAGATGGGGCTGGCCGCTCTGGCGATGGGCTGGGCGCTGTGGGCGGGCGGCCCGGCCTGGGTCGGCTGGGTGCTGGCGGGGTTCCACCTGGCCAGTTTGCTCTGGCTCGGCTGGCTGCTGCGGGAGCGTCCGTTGGTGGTGCCGGCCTAGCCGGCTGGGTCGAGGGGCAGGTGCAGCCGGGCGGCCAGGGCCTGGGCTTCCAGATGGTCCTGGGGGCCCTGCAGGCGCAGTTCGCAGCCGGCCTCGCGGGCCAGCCGGGTGGCCTCGTCCAGCAGCCGACGGGCCACGCCTCGGCGGCGGGTGACGCTGCGTATGCACAGGTGGGAGATCCGCCAGGCGTCGTTTTCGCAGCGCAGCAGGGCGGCGCCCAGCAGGCGGTCGTTGAAGCGGCCGGTCAGCAGCCTGCCCTCTGCCAGGCCCTGTGCCACCAGGTCTCCGGCGTCGGCGTAGGGCGGCAGCAGCCAGGCCGGGGCGTCGGCGTAGATGCGGCCCAGGTCGGTACGGTCCTGTTCGCTGAGCTGGGCGGGGCGTTCGACGATGACAGGCATGGGTGTCCTTATTGAGGCCAGGGGGTGGGGTCCGGATAATACGCGCCGCAGGCTGAATCATCGTGGGATTATTTCGCCTGCTCGTGTGAGTTTTTGGGCGGTGCGTGGGGAGACTGTGCGCACCGCCCGACCCACCTGCGTGCATATCAAAAAAACAGGATAACGACACAATGAGCAGTACCCTGAGCTTGGGCGGCGATGCCGCCCGGCCCGCGTTCCTTTCCAAGGAACGCACCATCGCCCGACCGGGCTTCAACCGCTGGCTGGTGCCGCCGGCTGCCCTGGCCATTCACCTGTGCATCGGCATGGCCTATGGCTTCTCGGTGTTCTGGCTGCCGCTGTCCAAGGCCATCGGCATCACCGCGCCGGTGGCCTGCTCCCCGGAGATGGGCTTCATCGCCCAGGTGTTCGCCAGCGACTGTGACTGGCCGATCTCCATGCTGGGCTGGATCTACACCCTGTTCTTCATCTTTCTCGGCTGCTCGGCCGCCATCTGGGGTGGCTGGCTGGAACATGCCGGCCCGCGCAAAGCTGGTCTGGTCTCGGCCTTCTGCTGGTGCGGTGGCCTGCTGATCTCGGCCTTCGGCGTCTACATCCACCAGATCTGGCTGATGTGGATCGGCCTGGGGGTGATTGGCGGCATCGGCCTGGGCCTGGGCTACATCTCGCCCGTCTCGACGCTGATCAAGTGGTTCCCGGACAAGCGCGGCATGGCGACCGGCATGGCCATCATGGGCTTCGGCGGTGGCGCCATGGTCGGCGCTCCGCTGGCGGCCGAGCTGATGAACCACTTCGCCTCGGCTGAGTCCGTGGGCGTGTGGCAGAGCTTCGTGGTGATGGCGGTGGTCTATTTCATCTTCATGGTGGGCGGTGCCCTGGCGTACCGCGTGCCGCCGACCGGCTGGAAGCCCGAGGGCTGGACCGCGCCGGTGAAGAAGGCCAGCAACGCGATGATCACCAAGGGCCACGTCCACGTGAACACCGCATGGAAGACCCCGCAGTTCTGGCTGGTCTGGGCCGTGCTGTGCCTGAACGTCTCTGCCGGCATCGGCATCATCGGCATGGCCTCGCCCCTGCTGCAGGAAGTGTTCGGCGGCAAGCTGATCGGCAACCACCTGAGTTTCAATGAGCTGGACGCCTCGCAGTTGGCGCAGATCGCCGCCATCGCGGCCGGCTTCACCGGCTTGCTGAGTCTGTTCAACATCGGTGGTCGCTTCTTCTGGGCGTCCTTCTCCGACCTGATCGGCCGCAAGGCGACCTACTTCGTGTTCTTCGCCCTGGGCTTCCTGCTCTACGCACTGGTGCCCTGGACCGGCCACCTGGGCAGCGTGGCGTTCTTCGTCTTCTGCTTCTGCCTGATCCTGTCCATGTACGGCGGTGGCTTCGCCACCGTGCCGGCCTACCTGGCGGACCTGTTCGGCACCCAGATGGTCGGCGCCATCCACGGCCGCCTGCTGACCGCCTGGGCCTTCGCCGGCATCCTCGGCCCGGTGCTGGTGAACTACATCCGCGAGTACCAGTTGAGCGTGGGGGTCGAGCGCGCTGCGGCGTATGACATCACCCTGTACATCCTCGCTGGCCTGTTGGTGCTGGGCTTCCTGTGCAACCTGCTGGTGCGCCCGGTGGCGCCGAAGTACTTCATGACCGACGCCGAGCTGGCCGCCGAGCGCGCCATCGGTCATGACGCCAGCCAGGGCGCCCAGGTGCTGGAGTGGTCGGCCGACCCGTCCAGCCGCCCGCTGGTGATCGCCGCCTGGCTGGCCGTCGGCCTGCCGCTGGCCTGGGGTGTGTGGATCACCCTGCAGAAGACCGCCGCGCTGTTCGGCTGATCGTCCCTGCACCGGGCGATATCGGCGTCTTGCCGGCATCGCCCGGCTTCCTCCGCCGATCGGCTTCAAGCCTGTGGAAAACTCGGCCTATAATGTCGCCCCTTTCGCCCAATGATTTTGCGGAGTTGGTGATGGCCGAACGTAAGGCATCCGTTGAGCGCAACACTCTGGAGACCCAGGTCAAGGTCTCGATCAACCTGGACGGCACTGGCAAGGCCCGCTTCGACATCGGCGTGCCCTTCCTCGAGCACATGCTCGACCAGATCGCCCGCCATGGCCTGATCGACCTCGACATCGAGTGCAAGGGTGATCTGCACATCGACGACCACCACACCGTGGAAGACGTCGGCATCACCGTCGGCCAGGCCTTCGCCCAGGCCATCGGCGACAAGAAGGGCATCGTCCGCTACGGCCATGCCTATGTCCCGCTGGACGAGGCGCTGTCCCGCGTGGTCATCGACTTCTCCGGCCGCCCCGGCCTGCAGATGCACGTCCCCTTCACCCGTGCCACCGTCGGCGGCTTCGATGTGGACCTGTTCCAGGAGTTCTTCCAGGGGTTCGTCAACCACGCTCTGGTGACCCTGCACATCGACACCCTGCGTGGCCACAACACCCACCACCAGATCGAGACCGTCTTCAAGGCCTTCGGCCGCGCCCTGCGCATGGCCATCGAGCTTGACCCGCGCATGGCCGGCCAGATGCCGTCTACCAAGGGCGTGCTCTGATGCAGACCGTCGCAGTCATCGATTACGGCATGGGCAACCTGCACTCGGTTGCCAAGGCTCTGGAACACGTCGGCGCCGGTCGGGTGCTGGTCACCCGTGAGGCCAGCGTGATCCGCGAGGCGGACCGCGTGGTGTTCCCCGGCGTGGGGGCGATCCGCGATTGCATGGCCGAGATCCGCCGCCTGGGCTTCGACAGCCTGGTGGCCGAGGTCAGCAAGGACCGCCCGTTCCTCGGCATCTGCGTCGGCATGCAGGCGCTGCTGGAACACAGCGAGGAGAACGACGGGGTCGACTGCATCGGCCTGTTCCCGGGCCAGGTGCGCTTCTTCGGCAAGGACCTGGCCGAAGCCGGCGAGCCGCTTAAGGTGCCGCACATGGGCTGGAACGAGGTGCAGCAGAGCGTGGCCCACCCGCTCTGGCACAACATCCCGGACCTGGCGCGCTTCTATTTCGTGCACAGCTACTACATCGAGGCCGGCAACCCCAAGCAGGTGGTCGGTCGCGGCCATTACGGCAAGGACTTCGCCGCCGCGCTGGCCGAGGGCTCGCGCTTCGCCGTGCAGTTCCACCCGGAGAAGAGCCACACCCACGGCCTGCAGTTGCTGCAGAACTTCGCCGCCTGGGACGGCCGCTGGTAAGCCCATGAGCCGCGGGAAGAAGGCCCCCAGCCTGCAACTCGACGCGACCCAGACCCAGGACGCCGTACTGGCCATCAAGCGTTTCATGGCCGACCGCTTCGAACTGGAGCTGGGTTCCTTCGAGGCCGAGGAAGTCCTGGACTTCTTCGCCCGCGAATTCGCTCCGCATTTCTACAACAAGGCGATCTCCGACGTGCAGGCGCACCTGAAAGACAGGTTCGACAGCATCGAGAGCGACTTGTGGGCGCTCGAGAAAGCCTGAGCGCACCGCCGACTCCACTGACTTCGAACAGGTTGAACCGATGCTGATTATCCCCGCTATCGATCTGAAGGACGGTGCCTGCGTGCGCCTGCGCCAGGGCCGCATGGAAGACTCCACGGTGTTCTCCGACGACCCGGTGAGCATGGCCGCCAAGTGGGTGGAAGGGGGCTGCCGCCGCCTGCACCTGGTGGACCTCAACGGCGCCTTCGAAGGCAAGCCGGTGAACGGCGAGGTGGTCACCGCCATCGCCAAGCGCTACCCGAACCTGCCGATCCAGATCGGCGGCGGCATCCGCTCCCTGGAAACCATCGAGCACTACGTCAAGGCCGGCGTGAGCTACGTGATCATCGGCACCAAGGCGGTGAAGGAGCCCGAGTTTGTCACCGAGGCCTGCAAGGCCTTCCCCGGCAAGGTGATCGTCGGCCTGGACGCCAAGGACGGGTTCGTCGCCACCGACGGCTGGGCCGAGGTGAGCAGCGTGCAGGCCGTGGACCTGGCCCGCCGCTTCGAGGCCGATGGCGTCTCCGCCATCGTCTACACCGACATCGCCAAGGACGGGATGATGCAGGGCTGCAACGTCGAGGCCACGGCGGCCCTGGCCGCTGCCAGCCGCATCCCGGTGATCGCCTCCGGCGGCATCCACAACCTGGGCGACATCGAGAAGCTGCTGGCCGCCAAGGCGCCCGGCATCATCGGTGCCATCACCGGTCGCGCCATCTACGAAGGCACCCTGGACGTCGCCGAGGCCCAGGCCTTCTGCGACAGCTACAAGGGTTAATCACGCGCAACGGCGCGCGCGGCGCAGCCGGCACCAGAGGGTTCCTGTATGGCTTTGGCTAAACGCATCATCCCCTGCCTCGACGTGGACAACGGCCGCGTGGTGAAGGGCGTCAAGTTCGAGAATATCCGCGACGCCGGTGACCCGGTGGAGATCGCCCGCCGCTACGACGAGCAGGGGGCCGACGAGATCACCTTCCTCGACATCACCGCCAGCGTCGATGGCCGCGACACCACCCTGCACACCGTCGAGCGCATGGCCAGCCAGGTGTTCATCCCGCTCACCGTGGGCGGCGGCGTGCGCACCGTGCAGGACATCCGCAACCTGCTCAACGCCGGTGCCGACAAGGTTTCCATCAACACCGCCGCGGTGTTCAACCCCGAGTTCGTCGGCGAGGCGGCCTCGCGTTTCGGCTCTCAGTGCATCGTCGTCGCCATCGACGCCAAGCGGGTCTCCGCGCCGGGCGAGACGCCGCGCTGGGAAATCTTCACCCACGGCGGTCGCAAGCCCACCGGGCTGGATGCAGTGGCCTGGGCGGCGAAGATGGAAGAGCTGGGTGCCGGGGAAATCCTCCTGACCAGCATGGACCAGGACGGCGTGAAGAGCGGTTACGACCTGGGCGTTACCCGCGCCATCAGCGAGCGTGTGCGTATCCCGGTGATCGCCTCCGGCGGGGTCGGCAATCTCGAGCACCTGGCCGCCGGCATCCTCGACGGCAAGGCCGATGCGGTGCTGGCCGCGAGCATTTTCCATTTCGGCGAATACACTGTTCCGGAGGCAAAGGCCTACTTGGCCAGCCGGGGCATCGTGGTGCGCTGAGCACGATTCTTGCCTTCATTTATGCTTTGGCTGCAACCGTGATCCGGTTCGCAGCCTGGGCAGCCGAGGCCGATAACCTGTACCCGGGTCAGGCCCGTTGGTTTTACCCATCCTCCTTACAAGGTAGTTGCATATGTCGAAACGCCTCCTGCTCGCCCTGGCGAGCACTCTCCTGGTGCTGGCCGGGACCGTTCGCGCCGAAGTGGACGAGAACTACACGGTGGTGCTCCTGACGGAGAACTTCCCGCCTTACAACATGGCGATCAACGGGAAGAACTTCGCCCAGGAAGACAACATCGACGGGATTGCCGTCGACATCGTGCAGGAAATGTTCAAGCGCGCCGGGGTCAAGTACAACATGACCCTGCGCTTCCCCTGGGACCGCATCTACAAGCTGGCGCAGGAGAAGGCCGACTACGGCATCTTCGTCACCGCCCGCCTGCCGGAGCGCGAGGCCGCCTTCAAGTGGGTCGGCCCCATCGGCCCGGACGACTGGGTCCTGCTGGCCCGTGGCGACAGCACCATCAGCGTCACTAGCCTGGAGCAGGCCAAGCAGTACAAGGTTGGCGCCTACAAGGGCGATGCCATCCATCAGGCCCTGACCGAGAAGGGCATCGAGGCACTGACCTCCCTGCGCGACCAGGAAAACGCCAAGAAGCTGGAGAAGGGCCAGATCGACCTCTGGGCCACCGGCGACCCCGCTGGCCGCTACCTGGCCAAGCAGGAAGGCATCACCGGTCTGAAGACCGTGCTGCGTTTCAACCAGACCCCGCTCTACCTGGCGCTGAACAAGAACGTGCCGGACGAGGTGGTCAAGAAGCTCCAGGACGCCCTGGAGCAACTGCGCAGCGAAGGCTTCGTGGACAAGACCATCAACAGCTACCTGTAAGAACCTCGCGACCGGCCCTGAAGCCGGTCGCTTGCCATTGGATGGCGGGACGGGCTGAGTGAACGTCTGTGGGACCGTGCCCACGCAGGGATGCCGCTGGCCATAATCACAACACCAACGCGAGCGGTAGAACGATGCACAAGCTATTCAGACCTCTTCTGGCCCTCGGCCTGATCACCCTCTCCCTGGCGGTTCGCGCCGAGCTGCCGGCCGACTACAAGGTGGTCTTGCTCACCGAGAACTTCCCGCCCTTCAACATGGCGGTCGACGACAAGAACTTCGCCCGTGACGACGGCATCGACGGCATCAGCACCGATATCGTCCGCGAGATGTTCAAGCGCGCCGGCATCTCCTACAACCTGACCCTGCGCTTCCCGTGGGACCGCCTCTACCGCCTGACCCAGGAGAAGCCCAACTACGGCCTGTTCTCCACCACCTACACCGAAGAGCGCAAGCCGCAGTTCAAGTGGGTCGGCCCGCTGGCCAAGAGTGGCTGGGTGTTGCTGGCTGCTCCGGGCAGCACGCTGAGCGTGAAGGACCTCAAGAGCGCCGGGCAGTACCGCATCGGTGCCTACAAGAACGACGCTGTCAGCCAATACCTGGAGACCCAGGGCCTGAGCCCGCAGAACGCCCTGCGTGACCAGGAGAACGTGAAGAAGCTGGAAAAGGGCCAGATCGACCTATGGGCCACCACCGACCCGGTAGGCCGTTACCTGGCCAAGCAGGAGGGCGTGACCGGCCTGCAGACCGTGCTGCGTTTCAATGAAGTCGAGCTGTACCTGGCCTTCAACAAGGACACCCCCGACGAGGTGATCGAGCGACTGCAGAAGGCCCTGGACCAGATGCGCGCCGAAGGCTTCGTTGAAGAAGCGACCAAGAACTACCTCTGAGCCCCCGCCCCTCGCAGCCGGCCCCCCATAAGGGGGCGCCGGCTGTGTTTCATTTCAGGCCGTAGCGATAGATGCGCCGGTCGTCGCTGTCGTACCAATTGCCATCGGCCCAGAACACCTGGTCCTGATTGCGGTCCAGCCCGAGCACGCCCAGGTAGCCGGCGATGGCCAGGCGCGACCAGGAGCGGCCGCCGTCGCGGGAATAGAACACTGCATCCGCCGAGATGCGCGACGACTCGCCGTTCTTCTTGAGCGACAGCCACTGGGGTACGTGGTAGCGACTGTCGGTATTGGCCAGCAGCACGCCATCCCCCGCCAGGAACAGCCTCAGTCCGGTGAAGGCCTGAAGCGGCCAGAAGGGTGAGGGTAATTCCCCGTTGACCTGCCAACTGGCGCTCTCCCGCTGCCATTCGGCCACTTCCGTGGCGTGCGTGCCCTCCCGGCTGATCACGCCGTACACCTGGCCTTGGCCGGTGCCTACCAGGTGCTCCACCAGCACGCCGGTATCCCGCTTCAGCGGGCCGATGCGCCATTGCCCGCCTTCGCGGACCAGCTCCGCGCGGGTGGTGACGAACAGCGGTGTGTCGAGGTAGTCGCCACCCGGCTTGCCATAGAGGAAGGACTGCCCGATCCACAGCGCCGCATGGTCGTCGTCGTATTGCCAGACGTGCGGGGTGATGGTGCCGAAGGTCCCGGCGCTGTCGCCCCACTCGGCGTCGGCGGGCGCGCGTTTGCGGATCTCGTCCAGGCTCACCAGCAGGTTCTCCGAAGCGGCCAGGGCCTGGCGGGTGCGCCCGCGATCCGGGGAGTAGTAGAGGCCGGCACGGTTGTCGACGGTGGTGTCGGGCTCGTAGCCGTACCCGGCGCTGGGGGTGGCGCTCTGCGGCAGGGTGGCCCAGGCCCAGACCTGGTCGGCATCGTGGAAGTAGGGCTTGAGGGACCAGGCCAGATCGTCGGCCTCGGGGAAGAAGCCGTCCGGCAGCACCTGCCAACTGGCGCCCTGGTCGTCGCTGCGCAGCACCACGGTCTGCTGGAGTCCCTCCAGCGGGTCCTTGCCGGGGCGGTCCACGCCGGTCAGCAGGAACAGGCTGCTGCCGTCGGCGTTGGCCACCAGGCAGGCGGTCTCGTCCAGGTGGGCGACCTGGACGAAGCGGCCCTGGTCATCCAGCCGCGACAGGTAGGTGGCCTGGGCTTCCTGGGTGAAACCGCTGGAGAAAGGGGCAAAGGAGTGCTCTTCCTCATCGTCGGTTTTTTTCTCGCCACGGATCAGCAGGCCGAGGTCCTGGCCGACCGCTTCGCCCTCGGAGCTGTCGCCTTCCATGCGCCCCACCAGCCAGGTGTTACGCGGAGTGGCCACGACGCCGGTGCAGTACTGCTCCATGGCGCGTTGCCCGATGCGCTCGACGCTGCCGACCACAGCCTCGTCGGGGCTAGCCCCGCCCAGTTCCAGCTTGGCGCTGGTGATGATCCAGATGAAACCGAGGGGCACCACGGCAGCAAGGGCCACGGCGGCGAGCGGAACGATGAGAGGGCGGCGAAGGGGCATGGCGGGCTTCCGTTCAGGGTGGGGCGTCCAGCCTATAGCCCAGGCGTGCGCTCGCACAGGCCGGCTAGCGGTACTGGCCGCCCTTGCCGTGGGCGGCCATGGCGCGGTTGCTGCGCAGGGCGATCATCTGCGGCACGCTCACCAGCTCGAAACCGCGCTCTGCCAGGCGTGGCAGTTCGCGTTCGAGCAGGGCGAGGGTGGCCGGGTGAGGGTGGCCGATCATCACGGCGGTGCCCTGCTTGCGCGCCAGGCTGAGGGCGGCCTCGAACTGCCGGGCGATGGCCTCGGGGTGCTGGTCGTCATCGAGGAACACATCCCGGGAGAGACTGGCAAGCCCAGCCTTCTGCGCTTCGGCAGCGGCGACGGTGGCCGCACTGGTGCGGCTGTCGACGAAGAAGCGGTGGTCGGCCTGCAGGCGCCTCATCAGCCAGGCCATGGCCTCGGGCTGGGCGGTCATGCGGCTGCCCATGTGGTTGTTCACGCCCTGGCTGTAGGGCACGGCGGCGAAGGCCGCATCCAGCCGCCGGGCCAGCTCGGCCTCCGGCAGGTCGGGGTGCCAGGCGAAGGGGCCGCCGGCGGGGTCCATCGGCAGGTGCAGCATCACCGTGCGGCGGGCGTCATGGGCGCGCCGGGCCAGGTCGGTGGCGTGAGGTGTTTCGGGGATGATCGCCAGGGCGACGGTGGCCGGCAGGGCGAGGACGCGGCGGTCGCGTTCGGGGGTCTGCCCCAGGTCGTCGATGATCAGCGCCAGGCGGGGGCGTGGCTGGCTGGCCGGTGCGGTGGGTTTGGCCGAGGGAGGTACCGCAGGCGGCGCGGGTTGTGTGTGGCCCGGGGCAGGGGTGTGGTCGGGCGCCGGTGAGGCACCGCCAGCGGGTGCGCGTGGGGTGAGGACCAGCGGGCCCGGCCTGATCGGATCCGGCTGGACCGCCGGTGCCTGCTCCGTCGCCAGGGGCAGCCGGGGCAGGGGTGGCAACGGCTCGCGGGCCTCGGCCGCCGGCGCGGCGAACAGCAGCGCAAGCAGCCAGGCACGACGGCGCATCCTACTCTCCGCGGGTGACGTTGAGCCCTTTGAGCAGGTTGAGGGCCTGGTTCAGTTGGAAGTCGTCGTCCTGCGGGCGCGCGGCGGCGGCCTTGCCCTTGCTGGAGCTGGGGCGGTCGGCACCGCCGTTGCCGTTGCCGAGGTGGCCGGCCAGGTCCGCTTCCTTGAAGTTCTCGGTGTCCTGCTCGCGGGTCACCTTGGCGCGTGCCACTTCCACGTCCGGGACGATGCCCTGGGCCTGGATGGAGCGGCCGTTGGGGGTGAAGTAGAGCGCGGTGGTGAGCTTCAGGGCGCGGTCGTTGTTCAGCGGCAGCACGGTTTGCACCGAGCCCTTGCCGAAGCTGTCGGTGCCCATCAGCACGCCACGCTTCTGATCCTGCAGGGCGCCGGCGACGATCTCCGCCGCCGAGGCGCTGCCGCCGTTGATCAGCACCACCAGCGGCACGCCTTCGCTGGCGTCGGCCGGGTCGGCGGAGAAGCGCAGCTCGGAGTTGGCGATGCGGCCTTTGGTGTAGACGATCAGGCCCTTGGTGAGGAAGTGGTCCGCCACTTCCACGGCCGCCTGGAGCACGCCGCCGGGGTTGTTGCGCAGGTCCAGCACGAGGCCGGCGAGCTTCTTGTCGCCGTTGTCCTTGCGCAGTTTGGCCAGAGCCTTGCCCACTTCCTCGCCGGTGTTGACCTGGAACTGGGTGATGCGGATGTAGCCGTAGTTCTTGTCCAGCAACTGGCTCTTGACGCTCTTGACCTTGATCACCGCGCGCTTGAGCTCGACGTCGAAGGGCTGGCCGCCCTCGCGTACCAGGGTCAGGACGATGGGGCTGCCGGCCTTGCCGCGCATCTTGTCCACGGCTTCCATCATCGACAGGCCCTTGGTGGGCTGGCCGTCGATCTTGACGATCAGGTCGCCCGGCTGGATGCCGGCCTTGGAGGCAGGGGTGTCGTCGATGGGCGAGACGACCTTGATGAAGCCGTCCTCGGTGCCCACTTCGATGCCCAGGCCGCCGAATTCACCGCTGGTGCTTTCCTGCAGTTCCTGGAAGGCCTCGGGCTCGAGGTAGGCGGAGTGCGGGTCGAGGTTGCTGAGCATGCCCTTGATGGCGTTCTCCAGCAGGGTCTTGTCGTCCACCGGCTCGACATAGGCCGATTTGATACGGTCGAGCACCTCGGCGAAGGTGCGCAGCTCGTCGAGGGGCAGGGGCGCCTTGCCGGAGGCCGTGGCCGTTGCGGCTGCAGCGGACTCGGCGGCTTTGGACTCCTGGGCGGCGTGGATGAGGGGCGAGCCCACGAGCAGCGCCAGGGCCATGGCCAGGGGGGTAAGGCGGGACAGATGCGGCATGCGTATCAACTCCTACGGGATTGGGTGGCGCTTATCCTTGCGCTCGGCACCACTGCGTGGGGTCGCTGGGGCGCCCCTGCTGGCGGATGGCGAAATACAGCGCGGGTGTGTCCTGGCCGCCGGTGGTGCCGACGGTGGCGATGGACTCACCGGCTTTGACGACGTCGCCGGCGTTCTTCAACAGGCTCTGGTTGTGGCCATACAGGCTCAGGTAGCCGTTGCCGTGGTCGAGGATGACCAGCAGCCCGGCGCCGCGCAACCAATCGGCGAACACCACGCGCCCGCCATGGATGGCGCGCACCTGGCTGCCGGCGGCCGCTCCGATGAGCACGCCGTCCCACTTGGTTCGTTCGTCTTCGCCGCGCGGAGTTCCAAATCTCGCCACCAGACGGCCATTCACCGGCCAGGGCAGCTTGCCCCGGGCGCTGGAAAACGGGCCACCGTAGGAGGTGCCGATGCTGGAGACCAGCGGGCCTTCGACGGTGCGCGGCGGGGTGCCGGGGCTGCGCTTGAGGGCCTCTTCCTGGCGCTGGCGCTCGGCCAGTTCGCGCTTGCGCGCTTCCTCGGCTTCGCGGGCCTGGCGGGCCAGGGTTTCCTCGATGGTCTTGAGCACGCGGCCGAGTTCGGCCTGTTCCTGTTGGCGGGCCTTGAGCTTGCGGTCGCGGTCGCTGACGTCTCGGTTGAGCTTGGCCAGGGCCAGCTGGCGTTCCTTGCGCAGGCCGGCGAGCTGCTCACGGCGGCTGTCCAGTGCGCTTTTCTGCTCGACGAGGGCGGCCTGCTGGGTGGCGATGTCGCGTTCTACGTTGGCCAGCTGGCGCAGGGTCTCGTTGAACGTGGCCAGTTGCTCCATGCGCGCCTGGCTGAGGTAGTCGTAGTAGGTGAGGGTGCGGGCGAACTTCTCGGGGTTCTGCTGGTTGAGCAGCAGCTTGAGGTACTCCTGCTGACCGCTCTGGTAGGCAGCGCGGGCCTGGATGCCGATCAGCCGCTGCTGTTCAGCGCGCGCGCCCTGGAGTTTTTTTTTCTCCTGATCCAGGCGCTTGATCTCGCCTTCGCCCTTGTCCAGCTCCTGCTGGAGTTCCTTGACCTGCTTCTCCAGCTGGCCCATGTCGGACTCGGTCTTCTTCAGGTCGGCCTGGACACCGGATTTCTCCTCCTGCAGCTGCTTGAGCAGCTTCTTCAGCTCGGCGACGTCCTTGGCGGCCTGGTCCAGCTGTTGCTGGGTCTGGGCGCGTTCGTCGGCGAAGGCCGGTGCCAGGAGGCAGGCGCAGAGGAGGAACGTGAAGGCGCGGAACATGAGGGGTGCGTCACCAGGCGGGAGGACCGGCCTAGTATGCCCGTCACGCTCTGTAAAAAAAACGCCCCGGGGCCTGCGCACCGGGGCATTCGGACCAATCCGAGGGGCCGGCGGTCGGCCCCGGGGTCATTTCAGCTCGACGATCGGGGTGCCGGTCATCTCGGGCGGCACCGGCAGGCCCATCAGGGTCAGCACGGTGGGTGCCACGTCGGCGAGGACGCCACCTTCGCGGATGCGGGCGGGGCGCTTGCCGTAGTAGATGAAGGGCACCGGCTCACAGGTGTGTGCGGTGTGGGCTTGGCCGGTGGCTTCGTCTTCCATCTGCTCGACGTTGCCGTGGTCGGCGGTGATCAGCGCTTCGCCGCCGACCTTGTCGAGGGCGGCGGTGATGCGGCCCAGGCAGGTGTCCAGGCACTCGACGGCCTTGACCGCGGCTTCGAACACGCCGGTGTGGCCGACCATGTCGCCGTTGGCGTAGTTGACGATGATCACGTCGTAGCGTTGCTGCTCGATGGCGTCGACGATGCGGTCGGTCACCTCGGGGGCGCTCATCTCCGGCTGCAGGTCGTAGGTGGCGACCTTGGGCGAAGGGATCAGGATGCGCTCTTCGCCGGCGAACGGCTCTTCGCGGCCGCCGGAGAAGAAGAAGGTGACGTGGGCGTACTTCTCGGTCTCGGCGATGCGCAGCTGGGTCTTGCCGTTGTTGGCCAGGTATTCGCCGAGCACGTTGTTCAGGGATTCGGGCTTGAACGCGCTGGGGGCCGGGATGCTGGCGGCGTACTGGGTCAGCATCACGTAGCCGGCCAGAGCGATTTCGCGGGCGCGGGCGAATTCCTTGAAGCCGGGCTCGACGAAGGCGCGGGACAGCTCGCGGGCGCGGTCGGCGCGGAAGTTCATGAACACCACGGCATCGCCGTCTTCCACCCGCACCGGCGCGCCGATGGTGGTGGCCTTGACGAACTCGTCGCTCTCGCCGCGCTCATAGGCGGCGGCCAGGCCTTCGGCGGCGGTGGCGGCGGCGAACTCGCCACGGCCTTCGGTGATCAGGTTGTAGGCGGCTTCGACGCGGTCCCAGCGGTTGTCGCGGTCCATGGCGTAGTAGCGGCCGATCAGGCTGGCGATACGACCCTTGCCGAGGCGGGAGAAGGCGGCGTCGAGCAGCTCGATGGAGGGCTGGGCGCTCTTGGGCGGGGTGTCGCGGCCGTCGAGGAAGGCGTGCAGGTAGATCTGCTCGGCGCCGCGTTGGGCGGCCAGTTCAGCCATGGCGACCAGGTGGTCCTGGTGGCTGTGCACGCCGCCGTCGGAAAGCAGGCCCATGAAGTGCACGGCCTTGCCGGCGGCGACGGCCTTGTCCACGGCGTCGACGATCTCCGGGTTGGTGAAGAACTCGCCGTCGCGGATGGCCTTGGTGACGCGGGTGAAGTCCTGGTACACGACGCGGCCGGCGCCCAGGTTCATGTGGCCCACCTCGGAGTTGCCCATCTGCCCGTCGGGCAGGCCCACGTCCATGCCGGAGCCGGAGATCAGCCCGTTGGGCTGGGTCGCGCGCAGGTGGTCGTAGACCGGGGTGCGGGCGGCGTGGATGGCGTTGTAGTCCGGGCTGTCACTGTGACCGAAGCCGTCCAGGATGATCAGGACCAGGGGTTTGGGCGTGGCTGTCATGGCGTCCGACTCGCAAGGGGGCGTGAGCAAAAAGGGAGCGGCATTTTACGTACAAGTTCCTTGTACGTCACCGCTGGCCGGGGTTTGGTGGACCTGTGGCGCTGTGTATACTGGCCGGCATTTTACCGCCCCGGGACCCGTCGATGCTTGCCCACCTGATTGAATTTGCCACTAACCACTATGTGCTGAGCGCTATCTTCGTCGTCCTGCTGGTGTTGCTGATCGTCCATGAACTGCGCCGCAGCGGTCGTGCCGTCAGCCCCCGCGAGCTGACCGCGCTGGTCAACTCCGGCGAGGGCCTGGTGCTGGACGTGCGCTCGGTGAAGGACTTCGGCGCCGGCCACATCGTCGACGCCCTGAACATCCCCTTCGAGAAGCTCGCCGCCCGCATGGCCGAGCTGGAAAAGCACAAGGACAAGGCCATCATCGTGGTCGATACCATGGGCCAGCACGCTGGCACCGTTTGCCGTGACCTGAAGAAGGCCGGTTTCAATGCGCTCAAGCTGTCCGGCGGTATCGGCAGCTGGCGCGGCGAAAACCTGCCCCTGGTGAAGTGAAATGCCGAACGTCGTCATCTATTCCAGCGACTGGTGCCCCTACTGCATGCGAGCCAAGCAGTTGCTGCAGAGCAAGGGCGTCCAGTACGAAGAGATCAAGGTGGACGGGAAGCCCGATGTACGCGCCGAGATGACCCGCAAGGCGGGCCGCACCTCGGTGCCCCAGATCTGGATCGGCCCGACCCATGTGGGCGGCTGTGACGACCTCTATGCCCTGGAGCGGGCCGGGAAGCTGGATGCCCTGCTCGAGGCTTGACCCTCCGGTAACGGACGAACAAGAAGGTTCTGCCAAATGACTGAACAAGCAAACGGCGCTTCCCAGGAAGCCGCACCGCAATTCTCCCTGCAGCGCATCTACGTGCGTGACCTGTCCTTCGAGGCCCCCAAGAGCCCCGAGATCTTCCGCCAGGAGTGGTCCCCCAGCGTCGCGCTGGACCTGAACACCCGCCAGAAGAACCTGGACGGCGACTTCTACGAAGTCGTGCTGACCCTGTCCGTGACCGTGAAGAACGGCGAGGAAACCGCCTTCATCGCGGAAGTGCAGCAGGCCGGCATCTTCCTGATCAAGGGCCTGGATGCGGCCTCCATGAGCCACACCCTGGGCGCCTTCTGCCCGAACATCCTGTTCCCCTACGCTCGCGAAACCCTGGACAGCCTGGTGGTGCGCGGCTCCTTCCCGGCGCTGATGCTCTCCCCGGTCAACTTCGATGCCCTGTACGCCCAGGAAATGGCGCGTATCCAGGGTGGTGAAGCCCAGGCCTGAGCCGTTCCGGCTCCATGGAAAAGCGCCCCTCGGGGCGCTTTTTCGTTGGCGGTGATCGACCTGGCGTTAGTCCAGGCAGAAGCCGTGCTGGCGCCAGGCCTCGTAGACCGCCACGGCGACGCTGTTGGACAGGTTCAGGCTGCGGCAGCCCGGGCGCATCGGCAGGCGCAGGCGCTGGGATTCGGGCAGCGCGTTGCGCACCTCGTCCGGCAGGCCGCGGCTCTCCGGGCCGAAGAGAAATGCGTCGCCCTTCTCGAAGGCGACATCGTGGAACAGCCGGCTGCCCTTGGTGGTGAAGGCGAACACCCGGGGATGGCCAAGGCTGGTCAGGCAGCTGTCCAGGTCGGGATGACGCCGCAGGGTGGCGTACTCGTGGTAGTCCAGCCCGGCACGGCGTAGGCGCTTGTCGTCCAGCTCGAAGCCCAGGGGCTCGATCAGGTGCAGGTCGCAGCCCGAGTTGGCACACAGCCTGATAATGTTGCCCGTGTTTGGCGGGATTTCCGGTTGAAAGAGGATGACGTGGAACATGCAAGGCCCCGAGCCCGAAACAGGGCGGCATTCTAGCGCTGAAACGGATATCCGTAGGCGTCTGTTGCCGCGCTTCATTGGTTCGCTGGCAATTCTCGGCTTGCTGCTGGGGTTGACGCTTGGCCGCGCGTTCAAGCCGGAGGTGACCCAGTTGGAGCGCGTCGAGGCGCAGGGAGACCGGCTGGTGTTGTGGTTCAATCGGGCGCCCCAGCAGACCGCCGAGCACCGCGATGGCGCGTTGGCTTTCGTGTTCGATGCGCGTGTCGAGGCGACCCAGGGCCGTCTGCAACTGGCAGGCCGACCGGTGAACTGGCGACTGCAGAAGACGCCCGCCGGGGCAGTGCTGCACTTCGTGGCCACGCGCCCGTTGAAGGGCGAGTGGCAGGGGGCTTGGGTGGACGGCCAGTGGCGCCTGTCCATCGACCTGCACGAAGGGTAGGAAAAAGAAAAGGGCTCCGGGCCTGCCTGTACCCGAAGCCCCTGAAGGCTGCTCGCCACGGTGCGTGGCTGGAGCGTTGCAAGAAAGGGGATTCCCCAGCCTGCCTGTACCAGGGTCCCCGAAAGGGTCTTGCCCGTTGCCGTGCCTGGGGCGACGGCGGCGAGCGGTTGTAAGAAAGGGGAATCCCCGGCCTGCCTGTACCTGGGCCCCCGAAAGGGTTCGCCGCTGTTTGGTCGCGGAGCGGGGCTCGACGCGAACTGGGCAGCGGGTGGTGCATATAAAGAGGGGGCTTCCCGGCCTGCCTGTACCAGGGGCCCCTGAAACTGTACGTATCAGGGTCAATGCAGAGGCTGTGCCAAGTTGCGTTCAGGCGTGGTTCTGTCGGCTGTGGATAACGCTGCAAGCCAGTGAATAAGCGGTCTGCAGCCTTTCAGGCAGCGCGTCTGCGGAGGGGGGAAGGGGCTCTGACGGGTAGGCGCTTCGGCACAGGGCTGGGGCATCTGATCGAAGCGTTGCACAGGTGCGGGGCAGGGGCGTGCTGCGCTGAAAGACCTGCTGCAGAGCGATTGCCAATGAAAAGGCCGCCCGCAGGCGGCCTTGGAGGGCGGGGAGGGGTCAGGCGTCGCCGTCGTCGTCCTCGTCGGCACCGTCCACTTTCATGCCCAGTTCCTTGATCTTGCGGGTCAGGGTGTTGCGCCCCCAACCCAGCAGCACGGCGGCGTCGCGTCGGCGGCCGGCGGTGTGCTTCAGGGCAGTCTCGATCATGATCCGCTCGAACGCGGGTACGGCGGTGTCCAGCAGGCTGGACTGGCCGCGGCCCAGGGCCTGGTCGGCCCACTGGCGCAGGGCCTGCTCCCAGTTGGTGACCGGGGCGGCGTCCTGGGGCTGGATCAGCAGTTCCGGCGGCAGGTCGTCGACATGCACTTCGCGGCCCGAGGCCATCACGGTGATCCAGCGGCAGGTGTTCTCCAGTTGGCGCACGTTGCCCGGCCAGGGCAGGTTCTTCAGGTATTCCTCGGTCTCCGGTTTGAGCAGCTTGGGCTCCACGGCCAGTTCCTGCGCCGCGCGGGCAAGGAAGTGGCGGGCCAGCGCGGGGATGTCCTCGCGGCGGTCGGACAGCCGAGGGATGTGGATGCGGATGACGTTGAGGCGGTGGAACAGGTCCTCGCGGAACTTGCCGGCCTGCACCAGGTTTTCCAGGTTCTGGTGGGTGGCGGCGATGATGCGCACGTCCACCTTCACCGGGGTATGGCCGCCCACGCGGTAGAACTCGCCATCGGCCAGCACCCGCAGCAGGCGGGTCTGGGTGTCGGCGGGCATGTCGCCGATCTCGTCGAGGAACAGGGTGCCGCCGTCGGCCTGCTCGAAGCGGCCGCGACGCTGGTTGGCCGCGCCGGTGAAGGCGCCTTTTTCATGGCCGAACAGTTCGGATTCCATCAGGTCCTTGGGGATCGCCGCCATGTTCAGGGCGATGAAGGGTGAGGCGGCGCGTGGGCTGTGGCGGTGCAGCGCGTGGGCCACCAGCTCCTTGCCGGTACCGGATTCGCCATTGATCAGCACGGTGATGTTGGAGTGGCTGAGGCGGCCGATGGCGCGGAACACCTCCTGCATCGCCGGTGCTTCGCCGATGATTTCCGGGGTGCGTGGCTGGTTGGCCGGGGCCACCAGGTTCTGCTGTTCCTGGGCGTGCTGGAAGGCGCGCTTGACCAGAGAGACGGCCTCGTCGACGTCGAACGGCTTGGGCAGGTACTCGAAGGCGCCGCCCTGGTAGGAGGCCACCGCGCTGTCCAGGTCGGAATGGGCGGTCATGATGATCACCGGCAGGCGCGGGTGCATCTCGCGGATGCGTGCAAGCAGGTCCAGGCCACTGGCTCCGGGCATGCGGATGTCGGAGATGATCACGTCCGGCTGCTGCCGGGTCAGGCGGCTGAGCACGCTGTCGGCGCTGTCGAAGCTCTGGGTGGTCATGCCTTCCTGCTGCAGGGCCTTTTCCAGCACCCAGCGGATGGAGCGGTCGTCGTCGACGATCCAGACGGTTTCACTTCGGGTCATGAGGATGCGGCTCCTTGTTCCAGCGGCAGGAAGAGCGAGAAGACGGTGTGGCCGGGGTGGCTCTCACACTCGATCAGGCCCTGGTGCTGGCTGATGATGTTCTGGGCGATGGCCAGGCCGAGGCCGGTGCCGTCCGGGCGCCCGCTGACCATGGGGTAGAAGATGGTGTCCTGCAGCTCGGGGGGGATGCCCGGGCCGTTGTCGATGATCTCCACCTTGGCCACCAGACGATGGCGGGTGTGGCCGATGGTGAACTGGCGCAGGGTGCGGGTGCGCAGGGTGATGCGGCCCAGGCGCAGGTCGTTCTGGCCGGACAGCGCCTGCATGGCGTTGCGCACGATATTGAGCACGGCCTGGATCATCTGCTCCTTGTCGATGAACACGTCCGGGATGCTCGGGTCGTAGTCGCGCACCAGGTTGACGCCGCCCTGGCTCTCGGCCTCCACCAGGCTGCAGACGCGCTCCAGCACTTCGTGGACGTTGGTCATGGCCAACTGCGGCAGCTTGTTAGAGCCGAGCATGCGGTCCACCAGGTTTCGCAGCCGGTCGGCCTCTTCGATGATGACGTTGGTGTAGTCCTTCAGGCTTTCCTCGGGCAGCTCCCGGGCCAGCAACTGGGCAGCGCCACGGATGCCGCCCAGGGGGTTCTTGATCTCGTGGGCGAGGCCGCGCACCAGCAACTTGGTGGTCTCCTGCTTGGAGAGCTGAGCCTCTTCCTTGGTGATGCGCAGCAGGCGGTCGCGGGGGTGCACTTCCAGCAGCAGCAGGGTTTCGCCCTTGCTGAGGATGGGTGTCACCGCGTAGTCCACGGTGATGGTCTGCCCGGAGAGCGAGGTCAGCATGGCCTCGCGCTTGGTGAAGGGGTGGGCCTGTTCCACGGCCTGGCGCAGGGACGCCAGGGCTTCGGGGGATTCGGTGAACAGCTCGCTGATGAACTGGCCGTGGCTGCGTTGGCCGCTGACGGCCAGGAGCATCTCCGCCGCCGGGTTCATGTACTCAAGGCGCAGGTCGGCGTTGAGCAGGATCACCGCGGTGGTCAGGTTGTCGAGCAGCAGTCGGTGCAGGGCGTCGTTGATGGTCATGGGTCGGTCATCTCGGCGATGCGCGGGAAAATGCAAGAAGCAAACCAAGCCCTGAAAAGACGCGCGGAATGCCGCCCACAACGGGGCCCGGCCACGCGACGGCGCATGCCGGGGCGCAGTGGGCGAACCAAAATGGGGAGAGTATAGAAAGTGGTGCGCCTTCTCGCACCGAAATGGTGCGAGTCGCGATCAGAGGAAGGGCAGGATGCCGATGATGCCCTTGTCCGGCTCCTTCGGCTTGTCCTTCAGCGGGCATTCGGGGCGCACGCCCCAGTCGGCTTTCTTGCAGGGGTTCACGCGGCGCTTCTGGTCGAGGGAGATGCGTTTGACGTGAACAGGCTGGTTGGGGGTGCGCTCCACCACGCGGCCCTGCGGGTCGATGATTTCCACCGCCAACTGGTGGGTGCCCCGGTCCAGGTTGCTGAGCGGGAAGACCGGGCTGCGGCCGGGCTCGCCCTGGACGTTGCCGTCGAGTAGCAGGCGGTAGTTGTGGCCATCGCGCAGCACCGGGTCGCTGGTGGCGGTGACGATCAGGCTGCCGTCGCCGCTGATGGTGGCGTCAGGCTCTGGGATCAGGATGCGCAGCACCTGGTAGCCCTGCTCCCGGGGGATGGGGGCGGGCGGTGCCACCAGCGGCGCGCCGCGCTGCGGGGTCATGGCATTGGAGGGCGCCAGTTCGATGCGCTTGGCATTGCCGGGCTTGGGCTGGTCGGTGAAGACGCGGTTCCCCTCCTCGTCGACGTAGGTGTAGACCTGGGCGACGGCGGGCAGGCTGGCGAGAAGCAGGCAGAACAGAAGCGTGCGCATGGGTTGTGGCTAGGTTCTCGGCGTGGGTTTCGGGCGCATGGCCGGGCTGTTGGTATCGACCCGCTGCAGGGTGAAGGTCTGGGTTTCGCTCTGCTGCACCACCTTCTCGCCTTGCAGCACCTGAACGGACACGCTGTGCTCGCCACGGCTGGCATTGGTGACCTGCAGGCGCGGGACATTGGCCGGGCTGCCGTAGGGCTGGCCATCCATTACCAGGCGCAGGCTGTGGCCGGGCTGCAGGCGCGGCTTGATGCGCACATCGAGGGTGAACGAGCCGTTGTTGGCACGCAGGGCTTCGTCGCTGGGCAACACCAGGCTCAGTTGCTCGTAGGCGGCGCTGACCTTCTTCTCCGGTTCGGCCGGCGGCGGGGCGATGGGCTTCTGGGCTTCGACGGTGTTGGTGGGCGGTAGCTCGACGGTTTCGACCTTGCCCCCTTCCGGCGGCTGGTTGGTGAACACGGTGTGGCCGTTGGCGTCGGTGTACTTGTAGATCTGCGCGCTGGCGGGCAGGGCGAGCGTCAGCAGCAGGCAGGCGAGCATGGGGCGCATGGCCGGTCTCTCCGGGTGGGAATGGCGCTAAGCCTTGCACCGGTAGGCGATGCTGGCAAGTTCGGGCTGCCGGTGCTGTGCGGTGTCGCTGAAAACCCGGGCCGGGAACGGGGTTGCGGGGATGAAAAAAAGGCCTCCCGAAGGAGGCCTCTCGAAACGTGCCGCTGGTGCGGCACGCTGCCTGGGCAGGCGACTGGATCAGACGCTGTAGTACAGGTCGTATTCCAGCGGGTGCACGAAGGTGCGCACCTTGATCTCTTCTTCGCTCTTCAGCTCGATGTAGGCATCGATGAAGTCGTCGGAGAACACGCCGCCCTTGGTCAGGAAGGCACGGCCCTTGTCCAGCTCTTCCAGGGCTTCCTTCAGGCTGCCGCAGACCTGCGGGATCTCTTTCGCCTCTTCCGGCGGCAGGTCGTACAGGTTCTTGTCGGCGGCATCGCCGGGGTGGATCTTGTTCTGGATGCCGTCCAGGCCGGCCATCAGCAGGGCTGCGAAGCACAGGTAGGGGTTGGCAGCCGGGTCCGGGAAGCGCGCTTCGATGCGGCGGGCTTTCGGGCTGTTGACGTACGGGATGCGGATCGAGGCGGAACGGTTGCGGGCGGAGTAGGCCAGCATGACCGGGGCTTCGAAGCCGGGCACCAGACGCTTGTAGGAGTTGGTGGACGGGTTGGTGAAGCCGTTCAGCGCCTTGCCGTGCTTGATGATGCCGCCGATGAAGTACAGGGCGGTATCGGACAGGCCGGCATAGCCTTCGCCAGCGAAGGTGTTCTTGCCATCCTTGGAGATGGACATGTGAACGTGCATGCCCGAGCCGTTGTCGCCGTACAGCGGCTTCGGCATGAAGGTCACGGTCTTGCCGTAGGCGTCGGCGACGTTGTGCACGCAGTACTTCAGGGTCTGGACTTCGTCAGCCTTGGCAACGAGGGTGTTGAACTTCACACCGATCTCGTTCTGGCCGGCGGTGGCCACTTCGTGGTGGTGAACTTCGACCACCAGGCCCATTTCTTCCAGGGCGTTGCACATGGCGGTACGGATTTCGTGGTCGTGGTCGACCGGCGGTACCGGGAAGTAGCCGCCCTTCACGCCCGGACGGTGGCCCTTGTTGCCGCCTTCGATGTCGGCGTCGGTGTTCCAGGAAGCCTGCTCGGAGAAGATCTTGAACATGGAGCCGGAGATGTCGGACTTGAACTTCACTTCGTCGAAGATGAAGAACTCGGGCTCCGGACCGACGAATACGGTGTCACCGATACCGGTGGACTTCAGGTATTCCTCGGCGCGACGGGCGATGGCGCGCGGGTCGCGGTCGTAGCCTTGCATGGTGCTCGGCTCGATGATGTCGCAGACCAGGATCAGGGTCGGCTCTTCGGTGAAGGGGTCCAGGACGGCGGTGCTGTCATCCGGCAGCAGGATCATGTCGGAGGCTTCGATACCTTTCCAGCCGGCGATGGACGAACCGTCGAACATCTTGCCGTGCTCGAAGAAATCGTCGTCGGCGTCACGGGCCGGCATGGTCACGTGCTGCTGCTTGCCTTTGGTGTCGGTGAAGCGCAGATCAATCCACTTCACGTCGTGTTCTTTAATCAGTTGAAGCGACTTCGACATGTTGTCCTCCAGGTGGATGAGGGCGGCATTCATGCGACCCCCAATAAAGGTGAAGCCGGGGCGGGATAGTCCGCCAGGGCGACCTGCCTCACAAGGGAGCAATTTGCGTGCCAGTGCCCAGGAATGGGCCGGAGCCGCGCAGCTCAGGCGGGGCGGGGACTGCGGCCGGTTTGTGCACAGTTTTGCGCACCATTAACGTGCTGGTTTCGCGTCGAATGCACCCTATTGGTGCGCTGTTATGGTGCGTGATTGATTTTGGTCAAAGCTTGAACAATTTCCGCTATAATCCGCGCCCCTCTTTTTCCGTCGCCTTTGCGGGCGCAGTTTTTCCATGAAACTCATCATCAAGGTCTTCCCAGAAATCACCATCAAGAGCCGGCCGGTGCGCAAGCACTTCATCCGCCAGCTCGCGAAGAACATCCGGTCCGTGCTGCGCGACCTCGACCCGGATGTCGAGGTGACCGGCGTCTGGGACAACCTGGAGCTGGTGACCCAGTGCACCGAGCCCAAGCTGCTGGCCGAGATGATCGAGCGCCTGAGCTGCACGCCGGGCATCACCCATTTCCTGGAAATCAACGAATACCCGCTGGGTGATTTCGACGACGTCTTCGAGAAGTGCAAGCTGCACTACGCCGACCAGCTGCCCGGCAAGATCTTCGCCGTGCGCTGCAAGCGTGCCGGCAAGCACAGCTTCAGTTCCATGGAACTGGAGCGCCACGTCGGCAGCCGCCTGCGTCGCGAGTGCGGTGCCGCCGGCATCTCGCTGAAGAACCCGGAAGTGGAAGTGCGGATGGAAGTGCGCGATCAGCGCCTGTTCGTCATCCACCACCAGCACGAAGGCCTCGGCGGCTACCCGCTGGGCTCGCTGGAGCAGACCCTGGTGCTGATGTCCGGCGGGTTCGACTCCACCGTCGCCGCCTTCCAGATGATGCGCCGCGGCCTGATGACCCACTTCTGCTTCTTCAACCTCGGCGGCCGTGCCCATGAAGTGGGTGTGATGGAAGTGGCCCACTACCTGTGGGAGAAGTACGGGCGTTCCCAGCGCGTGCTGTTCATCAGCGTGCCCTTCGAGGAAGTGGTCGGCGAGATCCTCGGCAAGGTCGACAACAGCCAGATGGGCGTGGTGCTCAAGCGCATGATGCTGCGCGCCGCCACCCACATGGCGAAGAAGCTGCACATCGACGCCCTGGTGACAGGCGAGGCCATCTCCCAGGTGTCCAGCCAGACCCTGCCCAACCTCTCGGTGATCGACTCGGCCACCGACATGCTGGTGCTGCGCCCGCTGATCGCCAGCCACAAGCAGGACATCATCGACACCGCCACCCGCATCGGCACCGCCGAGTTCGCCAAGCACATGCCCGAATACTGCGGCGTGATCTCGGTGAACCCCACCACCCGCGCCAAGCCGGGCCGCATCGAGCACGAGGAAGAGCAGTTCGACATGGCCGTGCTGGAGCGCGCCCTGGAGCGCGCCCGCCTGGTGGCCATCGACCGCGTGATCGACGAGATGGGTCAGGACCTGCAGGTGGAGGAAGTGCGCGAGGCCCTGCCGGGGCAGATCGTCCTCGACATCCGCCACCCCGATGCCCAGGAAGACGAACCCCTGGCGCTGGAAGGCATCGACGTGCAAACGCTGCCCTTCTACGCGATCAACAGCCGCTTCAAGGACCTGGACGCCAACCGTCAGTACCTCCTGTACTGCGACAAGGGCGTCATGAGCCGCCTCCATGCCCACCACCTGCTCAGCGAGGGGCATACGAATGTGCGCGTTTATCGCCCGGCTTAAACAGCCCGGGCTCTACGGCGGCAGCATCCGTCACCGCCCCCCCGACCGGCGGCCGCGCCGAATCGACTGATCTTCATACAGGCCGCCTAGACTCAGCGGCACACCGAATCCCCTGATCGAGATACACCCGTGATCGAAAAACTGCGCAACATCGCCATCATCGCCCACGTCGACCATGGCAAGACCACCCTGGTAGACAAACTGCTGAAGCTCTCCGGCACCCTCGACCGCAAAGAAGCGGAATCCGAGCGCGTGATGGACTCCAACGACCAGGAGAAAGAGCGCGGCATCACCATCCTGGCGAAGAACACCGCCATCAAGTGGAACGGCTACAACATCAACATCGTCGACACCCCCGGCCACGCCGACTTCGGTGGCGAGGTGGAGCGCGTGATGTCCATGGTGGACTCCGTGCTGCTGGTGGTCGACGCCCAGGACGGCCCCATGCCGCAGACCCGCTTCGTGACCCAGAAAGCCTTCAAGGCCGGCCTGCGTCCGATCGTCGTGGTCAACAAGATCGACCGTCCGGGCGCTCGTCCTGACTGGGTCATCGACCAGATCTTCGACCTGTTCGACAACCTCGGCGCCACCGACGAGCAACTCGACTTCCCGATCGTCTACGCCAGCGCCCTGAACGGCATCGCCGGCCTCGACCACGAGAAGATGGACGACAACATGGACGCCCTGTTCCAGGCGATCATCGACCACGTCCCGGCCCCGGTGGTGGACACCGAAGGCCCGTTCCAGATGCAGATCTCCCAGCTGGACTACAACAGCTTCCTCGGCGTGATCGGCATCGGCCGCATCGCCCGCGGCAAGATCAAGACCAACACCCCGGTGGTGGCCGTCAGCGACGATGGCAGCAAGCGCAACGGCCGCGTGCTGAAGATCATGGGTCACTCCGGCCTGCAGCGCGTCGAAGTCGCCGAAGCCGAAGCCGGTGACATCGTCTGCGTCAGCGGCATGGACGAACTGTTCATCTCCGACACCCTGTGCGACCCGCAGAACGTCGAAGCCCTGCCGCCGCTGACCGTCGACCAGCCCACCGTGAGCATGACCTTCCAGGTCAACGACTCGCCCTTCGCCGGCAAGGAAGGCAAGTTCGTCACCAGCCGCAACATCAAGGACCGTCTGGAGAAGGAGCTGCTGCACAACGTCGCCCTGCGCGTCGAAGCGGGCGACTCCGCCGAGAAGTTCAAGGTCTCCGGTCGTGGTGAGCTGCACCTGTCCGTACTGATCGAAACCATGCGCCGTGAAGGCTTCGAGATGGGCGTAGGCCGTCCGGAAGTGGTGATCATCGAGAAGGACGGCGAGAAGCAGGAGCCCTACGAGAACGTCACCATCGACATCGAAGAGCAGCACCAGGGCTCGGTGATGGAGCAGATGGGCCTGCGCAAGGGCGATCTGACCAACATGATCCCCGACGGCAAGGGTCGCGTCCGCCTGGAGTACACCATCCCGGCACGCGGCCTGATCGGCTTCCGCAACAACTTCCTGACCCTGACCTCGGGCACCGGCATCCTGACCTCGACCTTCAGCCACTACGGCCCGATCAAGGCCGGCGAAGTCACCAACCGTCAGAACGGCGTACTGGTCTCCATGGCCACCGGCACCGCCCTGACCTACTCGCTGGAAACCCTGCAGAGCCGCGGCAAGCTGTTCCTCGCCCCCGGCGACGAGATCTACGAAGGCCAGCTGTGCGGCATCAACAGCCGTGACAACGACCTGGTGATCAACCCCACCAAGGGCAAGAAGCTCGACAACATGCGCGCTTCCGGCAAGGACGAAGTCATCGCCCTGGTTCCGCCGATCAAGTTCACCCTGGAACAGGCGCTGGAATTCATCGCCGACGACGAGCTGGTGGAAGTGACGCCGAAGTCCATCCGCCTGCGCAAGAAAATGCTGAACGAGAACGACCGCAAGCGCTACGAGCGCAGCAAGGTCTGACCCTCGGTCAGTGACTGAAAAGCCCCCGCCGGAGCGATCCGGCGGGGGCTTTTTGTTATCGGCTGCCAGATACGGAAATTTCCATAGGTCTGCTCGGACGTCGTGCTGTTTGCCGGCACTTTGCCTGCTGTTTTCATTGCCGCTCTCGATCATTCAATCGTTCAGGAGCGGCACGGCGTGCGGAGTTGGACATTATTTCCCTTCTTGTGGGGATGTTGGTGGCCCTTGCAGGTTGCCTTCGCTGCCGATCCCGTGGTGCCGTCCCCC
>NZ_LXJQ01000022.1:0-89775 GCF_001728925.1 Pseudomonas sp. 1D4 | reverse complement strand
GATGGCGTCGGGCTGCCACTCCTTGATCAGGGCTTCGACCTTCTGCCAGTCGGGTACGCCGTTCTGTGCCTTGAGCACGCACAGTTCGCGGGCCTGGCCGGTGACGGCCTGGCCGACGGCGACGCCGATCTGGCGAGTGCCGTAGTCGAAGCCGAGGAGCAGGCGGGGTGCGGTTGTCGGGCCGGCCATCAGGCGTGCCCGGCCTGGCTGGTGAGCAGGTTGAGGTTGACCCCCAGCCGTGCAGCGGCAGCGGCGAGGCGCTGGTCGCTGGGGGTGTCGAAGAGGATGGCCGGGTCGGCAGGGCAGGTGAGCCAGGCGTTTTCGGCCAGCTCGGCCTCCAGTTGCCCGGCCTGCCAGCCGGCATAGCCAAGGGCGATGAGGCTCTTCTGCGGGCCGCGGCCGTCGGCGATGGCGAACAGCACGTCCTGGGAGGTGGACAGCGCCAGGTCGCCCAGGTCCAGGGTGGCCTGGTACTGCAGGCCGCTGGGGTGCAGGACGAAGCCGCGGTCGGTCTGCACGGGGCCGCCGGCGTAGATGGGCAGGCTCTGGCAGTGGGCGGGGGCGGTGTCGTCGGGGCGCAGTTGTTCGAGCACGTCACCGAGGCTGAGGCCGTTGGGGCGGTTGATCACCAGCCCCATGGCGCCTTGGTCGTTGTGCTCGACCAGGTAGGTGACGGTCTGCGCGAAGTTGGGATCGTCCATGTGGGGCATGGCGATCAGGAAGTGGTGCTTGAGGTAGCTGGGCGCGGTGCTTTTCATGGGCGCTAGTGTCGATCTTCGCGCCGCCGGCTTCAAGGGTGCCGGCTCAGTTGCTGGAGAGCCTGTCGCCCCGCTCGAAACGCCAGGTGCGAATGATTTCCAGGCGGTCGATGTCGGCCAGGTCACCGGTGAACGGGGAGAAGGGGGCGGCAAGGCGGACGATGCGCATGGCGGCCTGGTCCAGCACCTGCTGGCCGGAGGATTCCAGCACCTGCACTTCATAGAGGGTGCCGTCGCGGTTGATCGACACCAGCAACCTCAACGAGCCATAGATGCGCTGACGGCGGGCCTCTTCGGGGTAGTTGAGGTTGCCGACGCGTTCGATCTTCTTGCGCCATTCGTCCTTGTACCAGGCTCCTTTGTCACGCATGGTCGAGGCCGCGTTGAGGCGGTGGATGCGCGGGCGCTTGGCGTAGCGCTGCTGCTCCTGGGACAGTTCGGCCTCCAGGCTGGCGATCTCGGAGGACAATTGGGCGCTGTCGAATACCGGGGCCGGCGGGGTCTCAGGCTCGGGCTTGGCTTCCTCGCGCTTGACCGGGGTTTTCTGCGGTTTGGGTGCAGTGGTGGCGATGGCCGCCTTGGGGGCTTCCTGGCGCTGGGTCTGCTGGGGCGCGGCGGGCGGAGTGACCTTGCGGATCTCCTGATCCTGGAACATCGCCTGCTCGGTAGTCTTGGGCGTGTCCCTGTGCTCCAGGGTGCCGCTGCCTTGCTGGTCATTCTGGGCCAGGTAGTCGGCTTCCTTCGGCTTCTCGTCACTCTTGAAGGTGGCGAGGGTGATTTCCAGCGTCTTGCTGATCTGGCTGGGGTCGCTGAAGGTGAAGCCGACACCGAGGATGAGCGCGATGTGCAGCACCGCGGCGAGGAACAGGGTGAAGCCGAGCCTGTCCGCCGGGCGCACGCTGGCGGAGGGGAAGCGAGGGAGGTCAGCGGCTGCGTTCATCGCACATCGGGTCTGCTCAAAGTGGCGCGCAGTCTGCCGAACTGGGGCGGCAGGCTGCAAGCCGCAAGCTGCAAGGTGTTGACTGCGTCAAGCTTGCGGCTTGCTCTGGTTCGCCTCCAGACGGGTGGCAATGACGTCCATCAGGCGTTCGCCGATGCGGGTGTCGTATGCGGCGTCGATCTCGCGGATGCAGGTCGGGCTGGTGACGTTGATCTCGGTGAGGTGGTCGCCGATCACGTCGAGGCCGACGAACAGCAAGCCCTTCTCCCGCAGTACCGGACCGACGGTAGCAGCGATCTCGCGGTCCCGATCGGTCAGCGGGCGGGCTTCGCCCCGCCCCCCGGCGGCGAGGTTGCCGCGGGTCTCGCCGGCAGCGGGAATGCGTGCCAGGCAGTAAGGTACCGGTTCGCCGTCTATCATCAGGATACGTTTGTCGCCGTCGACGATTGCCGGCAGGTAGCGCTGCGCCATGATCTGCTCGGCGCCGTGGCGGGTGAGGGTCTCCAGGATCACCGAAAGGTTCGGGTCGCCCTCGCGGTGACGAAAAATCATCGAACCGCCCATGCCATCAAGGGGTTTGAGAATGATGTCACGCTGCTCTTTTGCAAACTCGCGCAGAATGTCGGGCCGTCGACTCACCAGGGTCGTCGGGGTGAGGTGCGGGAAGAGTGTGGCGAAGAACTTCTCGTTGCAGTCGCGCAGGCTCTGCGGACGGTTCACCACCAGCACGCCGGCGCGCTCGGCCTGCTCCAGCAGGTAGGTGGAGTAGATGAACTCGTTGTCGAAGGGCGGATCCTTGCGCATGAGGATCACATCGAGGTCGGCGAGCGGGGTGTCCTGCTCATCCCCGAGGACATACCAGCCCGTAGGGTCGGCTTTCACCTCGAGTGGTTTCATGCGGGCACGGGCTACGCCTGCTGCCTGGTAAAGATCCTGCTGCTCCATATAGAAGAGGGACCAGCCACGAGCCTGGGCCGCGAGAAGCATGGCCAGGGAGCTGTCCTTCTTGAAGTTGATCTGCGCAATGGGGTCCATGACGATCCCGAGGCGAACGCTCATGGGTGGTGTCTCCGCAACTCGTGAAGTGAAGAAGGGGCCTCGATCGGGCCCCGGAAGAGGCGCTCAGGGTGGCGCTGGAGGCGATTGCGGTCAAGGGAAACCTCGCCGTACGAACTGGCAAATCCATGGCGTAGGCGGTTTCTGGCTTGCGTCTGGAGAGTGTGCTAAAAAGGCCCGACGATTGGGTCGCAGCCCGTCGCTGACAGGGCCTCAGGCGCACTGAACGAAGCTAATAACGACTCACCGAGGCGATGGTAGGGCGAACATGGAACAGCATTCCGAGGGTTTGAAGGTGATGGTGATCGACGATTCGAAGACGATTCGTCGCACCGCTGAAACTCTGCTGAAGAAGGTGGGTTGCGAGGTCATCACGGCTGTCGACGGTTTCGATGCTCTGGCCAAGATCGCGGACACACACCCGAACATCATCTTTGTCGACATCATGATGCCGCGTCTCGACGGTTATCAGACCTGCGCCCTGATCAAGAACAACAGTGCTTTCAAATCCACCCCGGTGATCATGCTGTCCTCCAAGGACGGCCTGTTCGACAAGGCCAAGGGTCGCATCGTCGGTTCCGACCAGTACCTCACCAAGCCCTTCAGCAAGGAAGAACTGCTCGGCGCGATCAAGACCCATGTGCCTGATTTCACCCCGGTGGAACAAGCCTCCTGAAGTCCGGCCCGTGTGGCTGGAAGTGCCTTTCCGTATTGGGGACAAACATGGCTCGTATTCTGATTGTTGATGACTCGCCGACCGAAATGTACAAGCTGACCGCCATGCTCGAAAAACATGGTCATCAGGTACTTAAGGCGGAAAATGGCGCCGATGGCGTCGCCCTGGCTCGCCAGGAAAAGCCCGATGCCGTGCTGATGGATATCGTCATGCCTGGCCTCAATGGCTTTCAGGCGACTCGTCAGCTGACCAAGGACGCCGAAACCAGCCACATTCCGGTGATCATCGTCACCACCAAGGATCAGGAAACCGACAAGGTCTGGGGTAAGCGCCAGGGCGCGAAGGATTACCTGACCAAGCCGATCGATGAAGACACGCTGCTGAAAACCCTTAACGCGGTGCTGGCCGGCTGATGCCGGTAGCACCGTGAAGTCCCAGAAGAAGGCTCAGCCCCGCATGTCGGATGCAAAGACCCCATTCCAGATACTCCTCGAGATCGACCAGCGCTGCCGCGCCCTGGCGGCGGGCTTGCCCGCCCAGCAGGAAACGGTCCAGACCTGGAGTGGGATCGGCTTCCGCATGGGTGAGCGCTTCTTCGTGGCGTCCATGGGTGAAGTGGGCGAGGTGCTCCACGAGCCCCGTTACACCTTGCTTCCGGGGGTAAAACCCTGGGTCAAGGGCGTCGCAAACGTCCGTGGCCGGCTGCTGCCGATCATGGACCTGTGCGGATTCTTCGGCGGCGAGCTGTCATCCCTGCGCAAGCAGCGCCGGGTGCTGGTGGTGGACCATCAGGAAATCTTCGCCGGCCTCATCGTCGACGAAGTCTTCGGTATGCAGCACTTCCCGGTGGATTCGTTCTCCGAGGAGCTGCCGCCGCTCGAAGCCAATATCCAGTCATTCATCCACGGCGTGTTCCAGCGTGAGCATCCCTGGCTGGTGTTCAGCCCTCATGCGCTGGCCCAGCACCAGGTGTTCCTGGACGTCGCGGTCTAGTTCCCAGCGCGCAGGCTCTCGGGCCTGCGCGCAGGGCCGTTTCCGGGAGGGGCGGTCCGATCGGTCGGAGTGCAGTGTCTCCGGCTGACCCAGGCACCATCGTGTGCCGTTGATCCACGGTTGGGCCGGTCTATACCGGCCCTTGGCGTTACATGGAAATCGTTGTGTAGTTGGTCCAGGCGGGGGCCCGATAATGAAAAAACTGAACGCAGGCAATCTACTCGCGGGTGCGCGCAGCAGTACGTTGATCGCCGGACTCTTCGTGGTCCTGATCGTCTCCATCGTGCTGCTGTTCGCCAACTTCGCGTACCTCAACACGCAGGCGAACCACGACCAGGAATACCTCGGCCACTCCGGTGAGCTGCGGGTTCTGTCCCAGCGTATCGCCAAGAACGCCACCGAAGCGGCGGCGGGCAAGCCCGAGGCCTTCGTTCTGTTGAAGGAAGCGCGCAACGACTTCGAGAAACGCTGGAATATTCTGATGAGCGGCGACGCGGAGACCGGCCTGCCGCCGGCGCCCGAGGCCGTGAAGGCCGAGATGGATGCCGTGCAGGCCGACTGGAACAGCCTGAGGCAGAACTCCGACGCCATCCTGGCCAGCGAGCAGACCGTACTCTCCCTGCACCAGGTAGCCGGCACCCTCGCCGAGACCATCCCGCAGCTGCAGGTCGAGTACGAGGAAGTCGTGGACATCCTGCTGGAAAGCGGCGCCCCCGCAGCCCAGGTTTCCGTGGCCCAGCGTCAGTCGCTGCTGGCCGAACGGATCCTCGGCTCCGTGAACAAGGTACTGGCCGGTGATCAGGACTCCGTGCAGGCTGCCGACATGTTCGGTCGCGACGCCAGCCTTTTCGGCCGCGTACTGAACGCGATGCTCGAAGGCAACGCCGCCATGGAAATCACCAAGGTGACCGACAGTGAGGCCCTGGAGCGCCTGCAGGAGATTTCCGAACTGTTCGAGTTCGTCTCCGGCTCCGTGGACGAGATTCTCGAAACCTCGCCCGAACTCTTCCAGGTCCGCGAATCCGCCAACACCATCTTCACCGGCTCCCAGACCCTGCTGGACAAAGCGTCCCAACTGGCCGCCGGCTTCGAGGAACAGGCCGATGGCCGCAGCCTGAACACCCTGGCCGGTTACGTCCTCGGTGCCCTGGCACTGGGCTCGATCATCCTGATCGGCCTGGTCATGGTTCAGACCACCCGCCAGCGTCTGGCCGAGACCGCCGAGAAGAACGAACGTAACCAGGCTGCGATTCTGCGACTGCTCGACGAGATCGCCGACCTTGCAGACGGTGACTTGACCGTAGCAGCGACCGTAACCGAGGACTTCACCGGTGCGATCGCGGACTCGATCAACTACTCCATCGACCAGCTCCGCGAACTGGTAGAGACCATCAACCTGACCGCGGTGCAGGTAGCCGCCGCTGCCCAGGAAACCCAGGCCACCGCCATGCACCTGGCCGAGGCTTCCGAGCACCAGGCCCAGGAAATCGCCGGTGCGTCCGCCGCGATCAACGAAATGGCCGTGTCGATTGACCAGGTATCGGCGAACGCCTCGGAGTCCTCCGCGGTAGCGGAGCGTTCCGTAGCCATCGCCAACAAGGGCAACGAAGTGGTGCACAACACCATCACCGGCATGGACAACATCCGCGAGCAGATCCAGGACACCTCCAAGCGAATCAAGCGTCTCGGTGAATCGTCCCAGGAGATCGGTGACATCGTGAGCCTGATTAACGACATCGCCGACCAGACCAACATCCTTGCACTGAACGCCGCGATCCAGGCGTCCATGGCGGGCGACGCGGGTCGAGGCTTCGCCGTGGTAGCGGACGAGGTACAGCGCCTCGCAGAACGCTCCTCCGCCGCGACCAAGCAGATCGAGGCCCTGGTTAAAACCATTCAGACCGACACCAACGAAGCAGTTATCTCCATGGAGCAGACCACCTCCGAAGTGGTACGCGGTGCCCGCCTCGCGCAGGACGCCGGTGTGGCCCTGGAGGAGATCGAGAAGGTATCCAAGACCCTCGCGGCCCTGATCCAGAACATCTCCAACGCGGCGCGCCAGCAGGCGTCGTCCGCGGGCCACATTTCCAACACCATGAACGTCATTCAGGAGATCACCTCGCAGACCTCCGCCGGTACCACGGCAACCGCCAAGAGCATCGGTAACCTCGCCAAGATGGCGAGTGAGATGCGCAAGTCGGTATCCGGCTTCAACCTGCCGGACGCAGACCGGGCCTGAACAAGGGAGGTGCCGCAGCCTGAGGCTGCGGCGCAACGGCCATGAGCGAGAGGCACGACAGCATGCAGCCTGGCGGCGTGTGGGCCTTGAAACCCATGGCCGATATGACCCCCGCGCAGTTCCATGACTGGCAATCGCTGCTCGAGGAACGCACCGGCGTGGTCATCAACGAGCAGCGACGCTCGTTCCTGCAGACCAACCTAACCGCGCGGATGCGTGAGCTGGGCGTAGACGACTACACCCTCTACTTCCGCCAGGTCACCGACGGGCCGCGTGGTGCCGTCGAATGGTCGACCCTGCTGGACCGCCTCACCGTTCAGGAAACCCGTTTCTTCCGCCATGGCCCCTCGTTCGACCTGCTCTGCACTTACCTGCGCGAGCGCGTCGCGAGGGGGCTGGACAGCCCCCTCGCCCTCTGGAGCGTCGGCTGTTCCAGTGGCGAAGAACCGTATTCCCTGGCCATTGCGGCCGCCGAGGCCCTCATGGGCAGCGAGCGGCCCGATTATTTTGGTGTCACCGGCACCGACATCAGCCTCAGCGCGCTGAACAAGGCTCGCGAGGGGGTGTACGGCGCCCGGCGCCTGGAGCACCTGGACGGCGACATGGGCGAGCGCTATTTCCAGTCTCTGGGCGATGGCCGTTTCAAAGTTGTGGAGAGCCTGGCCGCGCGCGTGTGTTGCGCCCGGCTCAATGTGCTGGAACTGGCGAAGGCGCCAATGTCCGGCATGGACGTAATCTTCTGTCAGAACCTGCTGATCTATTTCCGCCGCTGGCGTCGCCGTGAAATCCTCAATCGCCTGGCCGAGCGCCTGGCGCCCGGTGGGCTCATGGTGATCGGCGTCGGTGAAGTGGTTGGTTGGCACCATCCGGACCTGGAGCCGGTGGCCGACGATCAGGTTCTGGCATTCACCCGGAAGGGATAGCAGACGGCTATGAGTGATCGGCACGATTATGTCGCCCTGGAGTGGGTCAAGGGCGAGATCGCGGAAACCCTGAAGCAGGCCCGCCAGGCCCTGGAGGCGTTCGTCGAGAACACCCAGGACCCGACGCGCATGCGTTTCTGCCAGACCTACGTGCACCAGGTCCACGGCACCCTGCAGATGGTCGAGTTCTACGGCGCGGCCCTGCTCGCCGAGGAAATGGAGCAGCTCGCCCAGGCGCTGATGGAAGGCCGCGTGACCAACCAGGGCGAAGCCCTGGAGGTGCTCATGCAGGCCATCCTGCAACTGCCGGTCTACCTGGATCGCATCCAGAGCGCACGCCGCGACCTGCCCATGGTCGTCCTGCCGCTGCTCAACGACCTGCGCGCCGCCCGTGGCGAGAAGCTGCTGTCCGAAACCAGCCTGTTCTCCCCTGATCTCTCCAGCCGCACCCCCGCACTGTCGGTGGATGCGCTGGCCCGCATGCGCACCGCCGAACTGCCGGTACTGCTGCGCAAGCTGCGGCAGATGCTGCAGATGGCCCTGGTGGGAATCATCCGTGGCCAGGACCTGGCCACCAACCTCGGCTACATGGCCCGCGTCTTCGCCCGCCTCGAATCGCTGTGCAAGGAGGCCCCGTTGGGTACCTTGTGGCCCATCGCCTCCGGCATGGTCGAAGGCCTGGCCAATGGCAGCGTGGTCAACGGCACCTCCGTCCGCACCCTGCTGCGTCAGATCGACAAGGAGCTCAAGCGCCTGGTCGACCAGGGCGCCGATGGCATCAACCAGCCGGCCCCGGACGAACTGGTCAAGAATCTGCTGTTCTACATCGCCAAGGCCCCGGCCCAGTCACCGCGCATCCGTGCCCTGAAGGAGCAGTACCGCCTCGACGAAGCACTGCCCGACACCGACGTGGTGGACGAGGAGCGCGCCCGCCTGGCCGGCCCCGACCGCGACGCCATGCGCTCGGTGGTCACCGCCCTCTGCGAAGAGCTGGTCCGCGTCAAGGACAGCCTCGACATCTTCGTGCGCAGCGACCGCCGCGGCGTCACCGAGCTGGATGCCCTGCTCGCGCCCCTCAAGCAGATCGCAGACACCCTCGCCGTGCTCGGTTTCGGCCAGCCGCGCCGGGTCATTCTCGACCAGATCGACGTCATCCACAGCCTGTCCCTCGGCCAGCGCGAGCCCAACGACGCTGTCCTCATGGATGTCGCCGGCGCCCTGCTGTACGTCGAGGCAACCCTCGCCGGCATGGTCGGCCCGGCCGATGACGGCTCCAGCGAAGAGAGCCACCTGCCCACCACCGACGTGGCGCAGATTCATCAACTGGTGATCAAGGAAGCGCGCAACGGCCTCGAACAGGCCAAGGACGCGATCATCGAGTTCATCGCGTCCCAGTGGAACCACGAACACCTGGCCCGCGTACCGGATCTGCTGACCCAGGTCCGTGGCGGCCTGGCGATGATCCCGCTGGCACGCGCTGCCGCCCTGCTGGAAGCCTGCAACCGCTACATCCAGGAACAGCTCCTGGCCCGCAAGGCCGTGCCCAACTGGCAGAGCCTGGATACCCTGGCCGACGCCATCACCAGCGTCGAGTACTACCTGGAGCGCCTCTCCGAAGACCATGCCACCCAAGGTGACATGATCCTCGACGTGGCCGAGGAGAGCCTGGAGAACCTGGGTTACCCGCTCAAGGCCAAGCCCTCCATCCTCGATCTTCCGGAGTTCCAGACCGAAGAACCCGCCCCGCTGGCCGACCCGGTTGAGGAAATCGAAGTTCTCGCCGAGGAAGCCCCCGCGACGGTCGAGCCCCTGGCCTTCGAACCCTTGCCGGTCGAGCCGGAAATCACGCTCGATGCCGGCTTCGCCGAGGTTCCTGCCCCGGTGGAAGAGGTGCCCGCACTGGTGGATGCCCTGCCGGAACTCGAACCGCTGGACAGCGCCGAGCCGGTGGCCTTCGACGCACTGCCCGAACTGGAGCCGCTGCCCGAGCTGGATGCGCAGCCGCTGCTGGACGAACCCCTGGAGCTGGGCACCCTCGACAGCTTCGAGACCACCGAGCTGAAGGCCGATGATGCGCCGACGCTGCTGGTCTCCGATGACAACTGGAACCTCGGTGAGCCGGAGGCCCAGTCGCCCGACGTCATCGACTTCGGCCTCGACGCCCCGCTGGAGCTGGAATCCCTCGATCAGCCCAAGCCGGCCGACGAGCCCTTCGCCTCCTTCGACCTCGAGGCACTGGAGCCGCTGCCGGCTGCCGAGCCTCTCGAACCGATGCTGGACGAGCCCCTCAGCCTCGAGCCGCTGCCCGAAGCCACCCCCAGCTGGGACGACGTGGAGCTGAGTGGCCTCGACCTGCCGGAGGTCGACCTGCCCTCTGCTCCGCTGGAGCCCGTTGTCGCTCCGGTCGAAGAGGCGCCCCGCGCGCTGTCCATGGCCGATGTCATGGCCGCTCCGGTGCAGCCGATCAACCCGCCCGCCGGCGAAGTTCCGCCCAGCCTGTTGCCGCCGCCTGCCGACGAAGAGCCGGTGGACGACGAACTGCTGGAGGTCTTCATCGAAGAAGCCGGCGAAGTGCTGGAAACCATTGGCGACTACCTGCCGCGCTGGTGCGCCAACACCGACGACAAGGATGCGCTGACCGAAGTCCGCCGCGCCTTCCACACCCTCAAGGGCAGCGGCCGCATGGTCCGCGCGCTGGTCATCGGCGAGCTGTCATGGTCCATCGAGAACCTGCTCAACCGCGTGCTCGACCGCAGCATCCAGCCGGATGAAGACGTCAAGGGCGTGGTCAACGACGTGGTCGCCCTGCTGCCGCAACTGGTGGACGAATTCGCCGCCAAGGCCCAGCGCCAGCGTGACGATGTCGACCACCTGGCCGCCGAGGCGCACGCCCTGGCCAAGGGGCAGCGCCTCCCAAAATCTGAAGCCCCGGTCTCCGTACAGGCTGCCGAGCCCGTGGGCGAGCTTCCTTCTCAGCCCGAAGTGGCCGCGCCGACCGCTGTCTACAGCGCGTCGACCGATGAAGAGCCGCTCGACCCGCAGTTGCTGGACATCTTCCGCAACGAGGCCGAAGCCCATCTGGAAACCCTCGTCGGCTTCCTTGCCGATTGTTCGCAGTCCCTGCCGCAGCCGGTGACCGACAACCTCCAGCGCGCCCTGCACACCCTCAAGGGCAGTGCACACATGGCCGGCATCCTGCCGATCGCCGCCATCGCCATGCCGCTGGAGAAACTGGCCAAGGAGTACAAGACCAACCTGATCCAGATGGACCTGGTGGATGCCGAACTGCTGCGCGATGCCGAGCAGCTCTTCCGCATCGGCCTGGAGCAACTGGAAACCGCCCCGTTGCGCCCGATCCCCGGGACCGAGGCCTTCCTCGAGCGCGTCCAGCGTCTGCACGCCGAGCGTATCGGCGCCGCCGAAGCCGCTCGCCTGGGCGAGCAGGGCCAGTCCGGGCGCGACCCGCAACTGATCTCCATCTTCCTCGCCGAAGGCATGGACATCCTCCTGGATGCCGAGGACCTGCTGCGCCGCTGGCGCGAGCACCCCTCCGAACGCCAGGAACTGGGCGCCCTGCTGGAAGAGCTGAACACCCTCGGCCGAGGTGCCGAGATGGCCGAGCTGCCGCAGATCGAAGAACTCTGCGAAGCCCTGCTGGACACCTACGGTGCCGTCGAGGAAGGCAGCCTGCCGGTCAGCGAACGCTTCTTCGACGAGGCCGAGCGGGCCCACGAAGCGCTGATCAGCATGATGGACCAGGTCGCCGCGGCCCTTCAGGTCACGCCTCAACCGGAGCGGGTCCAGGCCCTGCGCGACCTGCTCCAGCAGGCCGTCGACCCGGCAGCCCTCGCGCTGCTGGACATGGATCGCGACACCGGGCTGCTGGTCGAAGAGCAGGACCAGGTGTTGCCGCCTGCCGCCGAGCCCGAGCTGCCGCCCGCGGACGCCGCCGCACTGCCGCCGCTGCCCGAGCTGGATGAAGTGCCGGCCTTTGAGCAGGTGACCCTGCCGGAGCTGGTGGATGAGGCCATCGAGCCGATGTCTGCTCCGGTCGCCGAGCCTGCCGCAGCCGTCGAAGCGGCTACCGCACCGTTGGCCTACGAGAACCTCGATGAAGAGATGGTCTCCATCTTCCTCGAAGAGGCCGTGGACATCCTGGAAAGCGCCGGCCAGGCGCTGGAACGCTGGCTCGACGAGCCGGACAATCACGCGCCGCTGCACTCGCTGCAGCGTGACCTGCACACCCTCAAGGGCGGTGCGCGCATGGCCGAGATTGCCCCCATCGGCGACCTCGCCCACGAACTCGAGTCCCTCTACGAAGGGTTGGTGGACCGTCGCTTCAACCATTCCCCGGCATTGGCCGGCCTGCTCCAGGCCAGCCATGACGACCTGGCCGTGATGCTCGACCAGCTCCAGGCCCGTCAGCCGCTGCGTAACCCGGAGGCGCTGATCCAGGCGATTCGCGCGTTTCGCCAAGGCGGTACGGTAAGCCTGCCCGTCGCGCCGGTGGCCGAGGCCCCGGTTGACGAAGTCATCGTCCCGCCGGCAGAGGCGCAAGCGCCTGCCTTGCCGGATGAGGTGTCCGAAGAGTCCCTCGAATTGAATGCCGGCCTGCTTGAGCTGGACGATGACGTCCTGCCGCTGCCGGCCCTTGACGAGCCTGACGCCGACGCCCCGCGGGTGCTGGAAGACCTGCCCCTGCCGGAGACCGACGAGCCGGCGCTCGTGGAAAGCCCCGAGGCCGATGCCTGGCTGCTTGACGAGACCGAAAGCGTCCTGTCGCCTGCCCCCGAAGCCGAAGCCGAAGCCGAAGCCGAAGCCGAAGCCGAAGCCGAAGCCGAAGCCGAAGCCGAAGCCGAAGCCGAAGCCGAAGCCACACTTTCTCCCGAGCCCGAGCCCGAGCCCGAGCCCGAGCCCGAGCCCGAGCCCGAGCCCGAGCCCGAGCTGGACGCCGAATGGCTGCCGGTGGATGAAGCCCCGGCGCTGCCGGAGGTGGTTGACGCGCCGAGCATCGAGCAGGAGCTGCCCGAGGTGACCGAGACGCCCGCCCCGGTCGAGCCGGTTGCACCGGCTCCCGTGGTGAGCGAGCCGGTCCACAGCGCCTTCGATGATCGCGATCCCGAACTGGTGGAAATCTTCCTCGAGGAAGGCTTCGACATCATCGAAAGCGCGGGCAATGCCCTGCAGCGCTGGATGGAGGATGTCGACAACCTGCTGGAAGTCGAAGCCCTGCAGCGCGACCTGCACACCCTCAAGGGTGGTGCGCGCATGGCCGAGATCCGCGAGATCGGCGACCTCGCCCACGAACTGGAGTTCCTCTACGAAGGCCTCTGTGGCGGCCGCCTGCGCGCCAGCCCGACCTTGTTCGGGTTGCTGCAGTCCTGCCATGACCGCCTCGCCGAGATGCTCGAAGCCGTGCGTGACAAGCGCGCGGTACCGGACGGCAGTGTGCTGATCGACGCGATCCGCCGCTTCCGTGCCAACCCCGACGAACAACTCAGCATGCCCTCCAGCGTGCACCTGCAGCCTGTAGCCGCTGCGCCGGTGGTGGAGGACGAGGAAGCAGAAGCCGACATCCTCGACATCTTCCTCGAAGAGGGTGATGACCTGCTGGAAGCGATGGAGCGCACCATTGGCCGCTGGGAAGAGAAGCGTGACGACAGCGCCCAGATCGACGACCTGCTGCGCCTGTTGCACACCCTCAAGGGCGGTGCGCGCCTGGCCGGCCAGAAGCGCCTGGGCGACCTCAGTCACGACCTGGAGCAGCACCTGACCGAAGCGCTGCAACAGGGCGCGCCCTGGCCCGAGAGCCTGTTCCTCGACGTGCAGTCCGGCTTCGAAGGCCTGCAGGCCGAGCTCGACCAACTGCGTCAGCGCCTGGATGCCAGCCTTGCGGACGAGCCTGAAGCAACTGCCGAAGCGGCTCCCGAGCCGATGCCCCAGCCGACCCTCGCAGCCCCTATCGTGGCGGCGAGCGCCCTACCGGTGGCAGTGAGCGAAGACAAGATCCTGCCGTTCGTGCTCAAGGCCCAGGAGGCCGCCCAGGACGCTGCCGCGCGTCGTGCGCCGCAGGAAATGGTCAAGGTGCCGGCCGACCTGCTGGAAGGCCTGGTCAACCTGGCGGGCGAAACGTCCATCTTCCGTGGCCGTGTCGAGCAGCAGGTGAGCGACTTCAGCTTCACCCTGAGCGAAATGGAATCCACCATCGAGCGGGTTCGCGACCAGCTCCGTCGTCTCGACACCGAGACCCAGGCGCAGATCCTCAGCCGCTACCAGGCCGAGGCCGAGCGCGCCGGCTACGAAGACTTCGACCCGCTGGAAATGGACCGCCATTCCCAGCTGCAACAGCTCTCCCGCGCGCTGTTCGAGTCCGCGTCCGACTTGCTGGACCTGAAGGAAACCCTGGCGGCGCGTAACCGCGACGCCGAAACCCTGCTGCTGCAACAGGCACGGGTCAACACCGAGCTTCAGGAAGGTCTCATGCGCACCCGCATGGTGCCCTTCGACCGCCTCGTACCGCGCCTGCGTCGCATCGTGCGCCAGGTGGCCAGCGAGCTGGGCAAGCAGGTGGAGTTCCTCGTCGGCAACGCCGAGGGCGAAATGGACCGGACCGTGCTCGAGCGCATCGTCGCGCCCCTGGAGCACATGCTGCGCAACGCCGTCGACCATGGCATCGAGCCGGTCGAACTGCGCCGCGCCGCCGGCAAGCCCGACGCCGGTACCATCCGCCTGACCCTGGGCCGCGAGGGTGGCGACATTCTCCTGACCCTGGCCGATGACGGTGGCGGTATCCGCCTCGACGCCGTGCGCCGCAAGGCCATCGAGCGCGGGCTGATGGACGCCGACTCCCAGCTTTCCGACCACGAGGTGCTGCAGTTCATCCTCGAGGCCGGTTTCTCCACCGCCGAAAGGGTCACGCAGATCTCCGGGCGTGGCGTGGGCATGGACGTGGTGCACTCCGAGGTCAAGCAGCTCGGTGGCTCCATGAGCATCGAGTCGACCCCGGGCGAGGGCTCGCGCTTCCTCATCCGCCTGCCGTTCACCGTGTCGGTCAACCGTGCACTGATGGTGCTCTCCGGTGAGGACCTCTACGCCATCCCGCTGAACACCATCGAAGGCATCGTGCGGGTCTCCCCGTATGAGCTGGAGACCTACTACCAGCCGGACGCGCCGCGCTTCGAGTACGCCGGCCAGGCCTACGAGCTGAAATACCTGGGCGACCTGCTGAACAACGGCCAGCATCCCAAGCTGGTGGGCCAGAGCCTGCCGCTGCCGGTGATCCTGGTGCGTTCCACCGAGCACGCCGTGGCCGTCCAGGTGGACGCCCTGGCCGGCTCCCGCGAGATCGTGGTAAAGGGCCTCGGCCCGCAGTTCGCCGGGGTGCAGGGCATCTCCGGTGCCACCATCCTCGGGGACGGCCGCGTGGTGGTGATTCTCGACCTGCTGGCGACCATTCGTGCGCGCCATGCGCACCAGGTGCAGATGCTGCCGCGCACCACCAGCCAGGCCGCCCTGCCGGCGGAGCTGGACCACGACCGCCCGCCAGTGGTCATGGTGGTGGACGATTCGGTCACCGTGCGCAAGGTCACCAGCCGCCTGCTGGAACGCAATGGCATGAACGTGCTGACCGCCAAGGACGGGGTGGATGCCATCGCCCAGCTGCAGGAGCACCGCCCCGACGTCATGCTGCTGGACATCGAAATGCCGCGCATGGACGGCTTCGAAGTGGCCACCCTGGTACGCCACGACGCGAGCCTGAAGGACCTGCCGATCATCATGATCACCTCCCGTACCGGCGAGAAACACCGCGAGCGGGCGATGGCCATCGGCGTCAACGACTACCTGGGCAAGCCGTACCAGGAGTCCCTGCTGCTTGAAACCATCCAGCGACTGGTCAAGGGACATGACTGAGAAGACCTCTGCACGCATCGCCGTCATCGCCGACACCTCGCTGCAGCGCCATGTGCTGCAGCAGGCGCTGGTCGGCAACGGCTACCAGGTGATCCTCAACAGTGACCCGGCCCGTCTCGACGACGACGCCCTGAGCGCCTGTGACGCCGACCTCTGGTTGGTGGACCTGGCCCAGTCGGAAGACTCGCCGCTGGTGGACAGCCTGCTGGAGCGCGCCAGCGCCCCGGTGCTGTTCGGTGAAGGGCATGCCCCCGAGCGCCATTCGGAAAACTACCCGCGCTGGGAGCGCCGCCTGTTCGGCAAGCTCAAGCGCCTGGTGGGAGACCCCGCCGTGGCGGTCGGCCCGAGCCTGGAAGCGCTGATGGTCGAAGCCCAACGCCCTGCGCGTCTGGACCTGCCGCGTTCCCTGGCGGAGACCCCGCTGGTGGCTGGCGAGCCGGCTCGCCAGGTCTGGCTGCTGGCGGCATCCCTCGGCGGTCCGGCAGCGGTCAAGGCCTTCCTTGATGCACTGCCCGGCGGCCTGCCGGTGGGCTTCCTCTACGCCCAGCACATCGATCCCGCCTTCGAAAGCATCCTGCCCCAGGCTGTAGGCCGCCACAGCCAGTGGCCGGTCAACCTGGCTCGCCCCGGCGACCGCGTGCGCGCCGGCGAGGTGGTGGTGGTACCGATCGCCCAGGAGCTGACCTTTGCCGAAGACGGCGCGATGCTCATGGGCAATCGTCCCTGGCCCGAGCCCTATAGCCCGTCCATCGACCAGATCATGCTCAACCTCGCCCAGCACTTCGGCGAGCAGTGCGGCGTGATCGCCTTCAGCGGCATGGGCAGCGACGGCAGCGCTGCCGCCGCCTACGTGCGCCGCCAGGGGGCGCCGATCTGGACCCAGCGCGCCGAGAGCTGCGTCTGTTCGAGCATGCCCGACAGCCTGCGTGAAGGCGGCTACAGCAATTTCAGTGCCGACCCGCGCGAGCTGGCCCAGGCGCTGGTGAACCACCTGGCCGAGCAGTGCGCCTGAGGCGCCGCCGGTGGTCTTGAAGAATCCTTGAAGGAAACGCCATGAGCCAAGCCGTCGCCAACACCCAGAGTGCCAACAGCCTGACCGGGTTGCTGCTGCCGCTGTCCGACCGCACCCTGCTGGTGCCCAACGTGGCCGTGGCGGAGCTGATCCCCTACCGGGCGCCCCAGGCGTCCGCCGGGATGCCGGCCTGGTTCCTCGGCCAGGTGGCCTGGCGCGACCTGCGCCTACCCCTGCTGTCGTTCGAGGCGGCCAGCGGTGGCCAGCCCCAGGTGGGCTCCAGCGCGCGGGTGGTGGTGCTCAACGCCCTGGGCAGCCGTGCCCATGTGAAGTTCATCGCCCTGCTGGTGCAGGGCATTCCGCGTTCCCTCAAGGTCGACACCGACCTGCCCTCGGCGAATGCCGAGCTGCTGCCCCTGGAGCTGGGCTCGGTGCAGTTGGAGGACGGTATCGCCAAGATCCCGGACCTGGTCGCCCTGGAGCAACTCCTGGCGGATGCCGGCCTGATCTGAGCCGGCCGGGCCGCTGCGGCGGCCTGCTCCCTAGAAATCCCCCCACAACTGCTGGGCGACGCTCAGCGCGACCACCGGCGCGGTTTCCGTGCGCAGCACGCGCGGGCCCAGGCGTGCCGCCTGGAAGCCCTGCTGTTGGGCGGCTTCCACTTCGGCGTCGGACAGCCCGCCCTCCGGGCCGATGAGGAACGCCAGCGTGGCCGGTCGTGCATGGCTGGCCAGGGGCTCTGCCACCGGGTGAAGGACCAGCTTGAGGTCCGCCTCCACCTGCTTCTGCCACTCCCCCAGCGTCACCGGCGGGTGGATCACCGGCAGCACCGAGCGGCCGCATTGCTCGCAGGCGCTGATGGCCACCTGGCGCCAGTGGGCCAGGCGCTTGTCGGCACGCTCATCCTTCAGGCGCACTTCGCAGCGCTCGCTCACCAGGGGGGTGATCTCCGCTACCCCCAGCTCGGTGGCCTTCTGGATGGCCCAGTCCATGCGCTCGCCCCGGGACAGGCCCTGGCCGAGGTGGACCTTCAGCGGCGACTCGACCAGGCCGGCGAAGGCTTCGCGCAGTTCGACGCGGACGCTCTTCTTGCCGAGTTCCACCAGTTCGCCGATGAATTCCTGGCCCGAGCCGTCGAACAACTGGACGGCATCACCTTCAGTGAGGCGCAGCACGCGACCGATGTAGTGGGCCTGGGCCTCGGGCAGGGTGTGTTGTCCGAGGGCGAGGGGGGCGTCGATGAAAAAGCGGGAAAGGCGCATGGATTCGGCGGGCTGAAGAGGGAAAGCCGCAAGCTTACCCGCTTCGCCGCCCGCCGTTAAACCGCCTGACAGGCCGCTGCCCGGCTAGCCCGGGTCGCGGTGATTGGGGTGCAGGTCGGTCGCGACGGCCACGCTCACCCCGTCACGGGTGGCGATGTCGATGCCTTCGCTGGCCACCTCTGCGAGGAAGTCGATCTCCTCCGGGGTGATCACGTAGGGCGGCAGGAAGTACACCACGTTGCCCAGCGGACGAAGCAAAGCGCCGCGCTCCAGGGCGTGCTGGAACACCTTCAGGCCACGGCGCTCCTGCCAGGGGTAGGGCGTGCGGCTGGCCTTGTCCTGGACCATCTCCATGGCCAGCACCATGCCGGTCTGGCGGATCTCGGCGACGTGGGCGTGGTCGGCGAGGTGCGCGGTGGCGCTGGCCATGCGCGCGGCCAGGGCGCGGTTGGCCTCGATGACGTTGTCCTGCTCGAAGATGTCCAGGGTCGCCAGGGCGGCAGCGCAGGCCAGCGGATTGCCGGTGTAGGTGTGCGAGTGGAGGAAGGCGCGCAGGGTCTGGTAGTCGTCGTAGAAGCCCTGGTAGACGGCCTCCGAGGTGAGCACGGCGGCCATCGGCAGGTAGCCGCCGGTGAGTGCCTTGGAGAGCACCAGGAAGTCCGGGGCGATGCCGGCCTGCTCGCAGGCGAACATTGTGCCGGTGCGGCCGAAGCCGACGGCGATCTCGTCGTGGATCAGGTGCACGCCGTAGCGGTCGCAGGCCTCGCGCAGCAGCGTGAGGTAGATCGGGTGGTACATGCGCATGCCGCCGGCGCCCTGGATCAGCGGCTCGACGATCACGGCGGCGACCTCCTCGTGGTGTTCGGCGAGGGTCTGCTCCATGTGGGCGAACATGGCCCGCGAGTGGGCCTCCCAATTGACGCCTTCCGGGCGCAGGTAACAGTCCGGGGTCGGCACCTTGAGGGTGTCCATCAGCAGGGATTTGTAGGTTTCGGTGAACAGCGCCACGTCGCCGACCGACATCGCCGCGACGGTTTCACCGTGGTAGCTGTTGGTCAGGGTGACGAAGCGCTTCTTGCGCTCCAGGCCCTGGTTGCGCCAGAAGTGGTAGCTCATCTTCAGCGCCACTTCGATGCCCGAGGAGCCGTTGTCGGCATAGAAGACGCGGTCCAGGCCCCGGGGCGTGAGCTTCACCAGCCGCTCGGACAGCTCGATCACCGGCTGGTGGCTGAAGCCGGCGAGGATGACGTGCTCCAGTTGCTCGACCTGGTCCTTGATGCGCTGGTTGATGCGCGGGTTGGCGTGGCCGAACACGTTGACCCACCAGGAGCTGACCGCGTCCAGGTAGCGCTTGCCTTCGAAGTCCTCCAGCCACACGCCCTCGCCGCGGCGGATCGGCACCACCGGCAGGCGCTCGTGGTCCTTCATCTGGGTACAGGGATGCCACAGCACGGCGAGGTCGCGCTGCATCCAGTCGGCGTTTTGGCCCATGGTCGGTCTCCGGAAAGGTCGGGGAAGCCTATGCAATAGGGGTGAGATGGACAAGCGGGCCGATCCGGCACATCGCCGACGGGGTTCTCTGGTGGGGGCAGGGGCGCCTGGCGTATCCTGCGCGCCATTTGAAAGACGCTCGCTTTTCCTGGGGGAACCAATGTCTGCTGCCTGGCTGCGCGGGTGCGCGCTGATCCTGATCGGTTTGTTCTGCGTCGGTGCGCAGGGCAAGGAGAAACAACCCGCCGCGATCGTCGTCGGTGGCGGCATGGCCGGCCTGACGGCGGCTTATGAGCTTCAGCAGCAGGGCTGGCAGGTCACCCTGCTGGAGGCCAAGCCGTCCATCGGTGGCCGTTCCGGCCTGGCCACCACCGAGTGGATCGGCTCCGCCAAGCTGCAACCGACCCTCCACGCCTACCTCAAGGACTTCAAGCTCGGCACCATCCCGGCACCGGACTATGTGCGCGCTCCTGGCTACCTGGTGAGCGGTCGCTACTTCACCGAGGCCGACCTGCTGAAGGAAGCGCCTTCCACCGTCGAGGGCCTGAAGCGCTTCGACAAGAGTCTGGATGACCTCGCCGCGTCCATCGACGACCCGCTCAAGCCGCTGGTCAACCACACCCTGCAAAGCCTGGACGCCATCACCGCGTCCCGCTGGCTGGACAAGCTGGCCCTGCCGCCCACTGCCCGTGCCCTGGTGGACCAGCGCATTCGCTCCCGCTACGACGAGCCGTCGCGCCTGTCGCTGCTCTACCTGGCCCAGCAGGCCCGCGTCTACCGGGGCCTGCCGGAAGGTGACCTGCGCGCCGCGCGCCTGCCCGGCGGCAGCGCAGCCCTGGCCCAGGCGCTGGCGAAGAAACTGAAGACGGTGAAGACCAACGCCCGTGTCTCGGCCATCGTCCAGGACAAGGACGGCGTGACCGTGAAGGTTGGTGGCGCCGGCTACCGTGCCGACTACGTGGTGCTGGCCGTGCCGCTGCCGGCACTGGACAAGATCAGCCTCACACCGGCGCTGTCGGCGCTGCAGCTCAAGGCGCTGAAGGACATCAACTACGGCTGGCGTGACCAGTTGCTGCTCAAGTTCAAGAAGCCGGTCTGGGGCAAGAGCCGCCTTTCCGGTGAGGTCTACAGCGACCAGGGTCTGGGCATGTTGTGGGTCGAGCCGGCCCTGAAGGGCGGTGCCAACCTGCTGGTGAACATCTCCGGCGACAGCGCCCGCCTGCTGCAGGCCTTTGGCGACCGGCAGATGGTGGACCAGGTGCTGATCCGCCTGGACAAGTTCTTCCCCGGCGCCCGCGAGCAGTTCCAGGGCTTCGAGGTCCGTCGTTACGGCAAGGATGCGCTGGCCGGCGGCGCCTACCTGGCCTACGGCCCGGGCGAGATCAGCCAGTACTGGCGCCTGTGGGAAAAGCCGCTGCAGCGGGTGATCTTCGCCGGCGAGCACACCGACGCCCTCTACCCGGGCACCCTGGAAGGCGCCCTGCGCAGTGGCCAGCGCGCCGCCGGCCAGGCTCGCGACCTGTTCGCCGGCAAACCGCTGGAGCCTGTGGAGCAGGTCGCCGCGGCTGCGCCTGCCGCCCCGGCCAAGGCCGAGGCAGCCAAGCCGGAGAAGAAGGGCTTCTTCTCTTGGCTGTTCTGATTCCCTCGCCCTTTCACCCGTCCGGCGGCTGTACCAGCCGTCGGACATCTCTGTCAGACCTGTCCTATCGCTAAATTTTCCGCGTGCCGGGTCGTCTCCTATGATCGTATTGCTCGATATTTCAAAGCGACATTTTCTACTTTAATTCGATCTTTTTGCCGCTAGGCTTGTGGCCATTCGTTTTCAAGGGACCCTTCCTGATGCAGTGGCGCAACACTTCCGACCGCTTCGGCGCAATCAGCATTTTCCTGCACTGGGGCGTAGCCCTGGTGGTCTTCGGCCTGTTCGGCCTGGGGCTGTGGATGGTCGGCCTGGACTACTACAGCGGCTGGTACAAGACCGCGCCGGACATCCACAAAGGCCTCGGCGTGATGCTGTTCCTGGTGATGGGGCTGCGTCTGGTGTGGCGCTTCCTGAGCCCTCCGCCACCGGCACCTGCCAATCACGGCCGCATGACCCGCCTGGGTTCCAAACTGGGCCACCTGGCGCTGTACGCCGGCCTCTTCGCCCTGATGATCTCCGGCTACCTGATTTCCACTGCCGATGGCCGTGGCATCGAGGTGTTCGGGCTGTTCGAAGTGCCCGCCACCCTGACAACCATTCCCGACCAGGAAGACGTGGCCGGTGTGATCCACGAGTACCTCGCCTGGGGTCTGGTAATCTTCGCCGGCCTGCATGCCCTGGCTGCTCTCAAGCACCACTTCATCGATCGCGACGCCACCCTGGTCCGCATGCTCGGGCGCGCCGCCAAATAACGCTGCACCCTCACAAGGAGAAACACTGATGCTGAAGAAATCCCTCGCCGCGCTGACCCTCGGTGCTGCCCTGTTCGCCGGCCAGGCCATGGCTGCCGACTACGCCATCGACAAACAGGGCCAGCACGCCTTCGTCAACTTCAAGATCAGCCACCTGGGCTACAGCTGGCTCTACGGCACCTTCAAGGACTTCGACGGCACCTTCAGCTTCGACGCCAAGGCGCCCGAAGCCAGCAAGGTGAAGGTCGAGCTGAAGACCGGCAGTGTCGACACCAACCATGCCGAGCGCGACAAGCACATCAAGAGCGGTGACTTCCTGAACGTCAGCAAGCACCCGACCGCCACCTTCGAGTCCACCGGTGTGAAATCCACCGGCGAAGGCACCGCCGACGTGACCGGCAACCTGACCCTCAACGGCGTGACCAAGCCGGTGGTGATCAAGGCCAAGTTCATCGGCGAAGGCAGCGACCCGTGGGGCGGCTACCGTGCCGGCTTCGAAGGCACCACCACCCTGAAGCTGAAGGACTTCGACATCCAGAAGGACCTCGGCCCGGCTTCCCAGGAAGTCGAGCTGATCATCTCCTTCGAAGGTGTGCGCAAGTAACCTTCCCCAGGGAAATGGAAACGCCGGCGCAAGCCGGCGTTTCTGTTTCTGGCAGTTGGCCTGGCGTTACCGGGCACTGCACATGAAAACGCCGGCTTTCGCCGGCGTTTTCAATGGGGCTTGCTGTCAGCGGTTGCGGGTCAGCAGGGCGGGTTTTTCACCGCGCGGCCGGTTGCCGTTGCTCAGCTCGTCCAGTTGTTCCGGCGTCGGGAAGCGGTCGGCGCGGGATTCCTTGTGGATGATCTTCGGAGCCGGTTTGCGCGGCTCCTGAACAGCCGGCTCCTCGCGACGACGGGGTTCTTCCCGACGACCCTGGTTGCCGCCGCCCTGGGCACGCTGGCCGCCGCTGCCGCCACGGCGTTGGCCATTGTCACCACCGCTGCCGCCGGCGCCACCCTGGTTACGGGAGCGACCGCCATTGCCAGCGCCGCTTCCGCTGTTGCTGCGGGCGCCCTGACCCTGGCCTTGGCCTTGGCCGCCGCGACGGCCGCGGCCCTTGTCCTGGTACGGGCTGACGTAGTCGGCACGGTTGCCGAAGTTGTCCACGTCATCGTCCAGGAACTCTTCCGGGTCGCGGTCCCTCGGGACCGGCGGGGGGCCGGCAGGGCGGGAGGCTTGCTTGCCAGCCAGGTTCGCCGACTGCTGCTGCGGTTGGGCGCCGTCCGCCTTGCCCTTGCCCTTGCCGCGGCGCTTGCGGCTCTTCTTGGCCTTGCCTTCGCCATCGGCGGCAGCCTGGGCGGCCTGGGGCTTGTCGCCGTTGCTCGGCTCACGCTTGGGCTTGTCGGCGCGGGGCTTGCGCTCCGGCTTCGGCGGGCGTGCCTCGGGGCGCTCGGCCTCGACGGTGGAAGGGTCGAAGCCTTGCAGGTCGCCGTCGGGGATGCGCTGCTTGGTCAGGCGCTCGATGGCCTTGAGCAGTTTCTCTTCGTCCGGGGCCACCAGCGAGATGGCCTCGCCACTGCGACCGGCACGGCCGGTACGGCCGATGCGGTGGACGTAGTCTTCCTCGACGTTGGGCAGCTCGTAGTTGACCACGTGGGGCAACTGGTCGATGTCCAGGCCGCGCGCGGCGATGTCGGTGGCCACGAGGATGCGGATGGCGTTGGCCTTGAAGTCGGCCAGGGCCTTGGTGCGGGCGTTCTGGCTCTTGTTGCCGTGGATCGCAGCGGCCGGCAGGCCGTGCTTGTCCAGGTACTCGGCCAGGCGGTTGGCGCCGTGCTTGGTGCGGGTGAAGACCAGCACCTGTTCCCAGGCGCCGACGGTGACCAGGTGCGCCAGCAGGGCGCGCTTCTGGTTGGCCGGCAGGCGGAACACGCGTTGCTCGATGCGTTCGACCGTGGTGTTCGGCGGCGTGACCTCGATACGCTCGGGGTCTTGCAGCAGCTTGTTCGCCAGGTCGGTGATGTCCTTGGAGAAGGTCGCCGAGAACAGCAGGTTCTGGCGCTGCGCAGGCAGACGCGCGAGGACCTTCTTGACGTCGTGGATGAAGCCCATGTCGAGCATGCGGTCGGCTTCGTCCAGGACCAGGATCTCCACATGGGAGAGGTCGATGCTGCCCTGACCCATCAGGTCCAGCAGGCGGCCGGGGCAGGCCACCAGCACGTCGATGCCCTTGGACAGGGCCTGCACCTGGGGATTCATACCGACGCCGCCGAAGATGCAGGCGCTGGCCAGGGGCAGGTCGCGGGCGTACACCTTGAAGCTGTCGTGCACCTGGGCGGCCAGCTCGCGGGTCGGGGTCAGGACCAGTACCCGGGCTTGGCGCGCGACGCGGCGGTGGGATTTGTCCGGGTGGCCGTTGGGGAAGAGGCGTTCGAGAACCGGGAGGGCGAAGCCCCCGGTCTTGCCAGTGCCAGTCTGCGCCGCAACCATCAGGTCGCGACCTTGCAACACGGCGGGAATGGCCCGCTGTTGCACGGGAGTGGGCTGGGCGTAGCCGGCGGCTTCCACCGCGCCGACTAATGCCTCGGAGAGACCGAGGGAGGCAAAGGACATGGATGATCCTGTCTAGTTAGGGCTGGGCCCGGGGACTTGTCAGCCTGGCGAGGTACTGGACGAAAAGTGCTTTTCGTACAGGCCTTAGCAGCCGCTATGGGGAGCGCGGTGCCGTCCGGTCCCACTGGCGGAATGGAGGGCCAGTGTCCGGGCGAATGCCTGGCGGGAGTGCGGAGTATAACAGAGGCTTTCCCGTATGCAGCCCATTCAACCGCTCAACGGTTCGATCGCTTCACATCCCGGCGCGTTCATGGATTCAGCAGGAACACCACATAGCCTCTGAACCAGGGGCTCGCTGCCAGGTAGTCGGGTGCCTGCCATTCACCGTTCTGTACCAGGCCGATGCGGAACGGCAGGCGCAGGCGTGCCACGCGCGGCAGGTAGCGACCGTACTCGGGGATGGTGTGGCGGCCCTGGTAGGTCTGCACCACCACTTCGTCCACCACCTGGGCCAGGCGATTGATCACCTCGGGGTCGCCGTTGCTGCCCCAGTCGAGCAGGCCGGTGATGCTCAGACGGTATTCAGCCGGCAGGCGCCGGCGCAGTGCCTGGAGGAAGTCGGCGTACTCGGCCAGGTAGAGGGTGCCGGCGTCGAAGTCGATCTGGATGCCGGTGACGGTATTGCCAGCACGCTTCCAGCGCGAAAGCTGAGCGAGCAGGGTCCGGTGCACGTCCTCGGTCCAGCGCAGGGTGTGGGCGCGATAGACCACCCAGATCTCGCCCTGGCGCAGGCGTGGTACGGCCATGCCCTGGGCGATGAAGCGCGCCGCCGGGTCGCCCGCGCGGCGCGGTCCGTCGATCTGGCCCTGGAGGATGTAGAGGGTCTTGGCCTTGGCCAGCAGGGGTTGCGGGCGCACGCCGCTCCACAGCCAGAAGGCGTCGTGGGTGGCGGCGTCGACCCGCTCGCTGGCGCCGATCAGCGGGCTGGCCAGGATCAGCCCGAGGGCCAGGGCTCTGGCGAACCCGAGGGGCATCACCAGTAGTACTTCAGCGCCTCGGCCCAGGTGCTCTTGGCGTAGCGCGTCTTCAGCGTCTGGAACCACTGCTTGCGCTGGGCCTTGCTGATGTCCTGGCCGTCGCAGGTGTTGTAGCCGGCGGGTGCGTAGCAGTTCACGGCACGGTACAGGGCGTAGGCGCGGTCGTTCTCGCTGGCCTTGGCATCGTCGATCACCGCCATGTAGCCGACCAGGCGGGAATACGGCTTGCCGGGGAACTGGCTGGCGGAGCCACCCAGTTCGTCCTTCGGCGGCTGGGTGTTGAGGCTGAAACCGTCGAAGCCGTTGGTGCGGATGAACTCGCCGAGGCAGTTGCCGGCCTGGGCGTCCTTGGCGTTGCCCTGCAGGCGGGTGGCCACCTCGGTCAGGCTCGGGCAGGCATAGCCGTCCTGCTGGCCGGTCCAGGCGAAACGGCCGACCGCCAGCTCGTTGCCGTCCTCGACCTTGGGCGTCGGGTTGGGGATCAGCGGCTGGTCCTTGAGGAAGGCGGCGTAGTCACCGAACACCAGGTCCTTGTAGAGCAGGGTGAATAGTGCGGTGTCGCGTTCGCGCTGCGGCGCGGCGCTGTCCACCGCCTGGCGGCGCAGCAGGTCGGCGGAGGCGACGTTGCGCAGGAGGATCTCGCGGATCGGCGCGGTGCGCACCGGCGAGTCGGCGGCGAACAGCGGGTCGACCTGGCCGGCGCGGGCGCGGTTGAGGGCGACGGCCAGCTCCAGTTGGCCGCGCTGAAGTTCGTTGGGGTGGCGTTGCAGCAGGCGCTGCCAGAGCGCGTAGGCGCTTTCGGCGTCCCCCTTGGCTTCCAGCGCCAGGCCGCGCAGGGTTTCCTGGCTGAAGGTGACCAGGTCCAGGCGTGCCTGCGGGTCTTCCGCCGGCAGGGCCGCGAGGGCCTTGGCGGCGTCGTGGCTCCGGTAGAAGTGCCAGGCAGCGACCAGGTAGGTATGCAGCGCCGGGCGGTCGGCGAAGCGCTGCTTCTGCGCCTGCAACTGCTCCAGGCTGATCAGCGGCGGCTCGCCTTCGGCCGGGCGGCGCAGGCGCATCAGATCGGCCATGGCCAGCAGGGCCGGGTCCTGCAGGTCCTCGGGCTTCAGCGCGGGCAGCAGCTTGATGTCCAGCTCTTCCACCAGTTGGGGCAGGTCGAGGTTGCGCTTGGCGTCGTCCTGGGCGAACTGCCAGGCAAATTCGGCAGCGAAGCGACGGTTGTCGTTCAGCAACCAGTAGATGCGGCGCAGCAGGCCGCGCGCGGAGGTGGCATAGGCGCCTTCCGGGTAGGCGGTGAGGTAGGCCTTGAATTCGTTGTCGCTGGCGTCCAGCAGGGCGCGGTCCACCTTGGTCAGGTCGGGGATGCCGAATTCGTCGAAGGCGCCTTCCTGGGCCTGGTTCAGCGAGACCCGCGCCTTCAGGTAAAGGGCGGCCTCCTTTAGCCAGGGCTGGGGGCTGTCGGCGAGTAGGGTGAAGCGTTCACGGGCTGTGCCGAAGTCACCCCGGTAGAAGGCGTCGGCACCTGTCAGGTAGGCGAGGTAGGCCTGGCCGTCGGCAGAGGTGACGGTACCGGCGGCCGGCAGTACGTCGGCCGGTTGCGGGTCGCCCTCGCCGCATACGCTGAGCAGGTTCACGCGGCTGGTGGCCAGGGCCTTGCGCTCTTCGGCGGACAGGCCGCCGGTGCTGGCCAACTGCCCGACGAAGGCCTGGGTGGTGTCCAGGTTGTTGGTACGGCAGCGGTTGCCTTCACCTTCGGCGAACTGCTGTTCGGCCAGGGCGCCGTCTTCCAGCTTCACGCCGATTTGCTCCAGGGCCAGGGCCAGGTTCTCCACGCGGGGCGAGACCGACTCGGTGGCGGTGGAGTCCGCTTCCGCCGGCGTTTCGGGGACTTCGCTCTCTGGGGTAGCGGGACTGAGCATGTCCAGGGCGAAGGGTGCCTGGGCGTAGCCACCTTCGTAATCGCTGGAGGGTTGCAGCGGGCTCGGCAGGCTCAGGCGGCCGGCGTCGGCGAGCAGCAGCTTGAGGTTGGCGCGGCTGTCGTTGCCTGGGCTGAGGAAGGGCAGGTTGCTGCAGGTGTTCAGGCTGTCTTCTACCAGCGCCCAGGTGGGGCTGCAGAAGAAGTCGAAGCTGGCGTGTGCAGCAGGGCTGGCGAGTCCGCCTAGGATCAGCAGCGGGAGGAGGCGTGGCGCGGTCTTCATGGCATCGTCCTTGGGGAGTAGGGGCCGGTGTGCTTCCACCACCCGCCCGGGTCTCTATGGGTATCGCTAAAGGCTGCCTGCGTTGTCATCCCCGCCCAGGTTTCCGGCGGCGCCCTAGCGGGGAAGCTTGAGGTTGTTCCAGATGGCGAGGCTGGGCTCGGCCTGGTTCAGGGTGTAGAAGTGCAGGCCCGGAGCGCCGCCTTGCAGCAGGCGTTCGCACATCTCGGTGATCACCTGCTCGCCGAAGGCCTGGATACTGGCTGTGTCGTCGGCGTAGGCCTCCAGTTGCTTGCGCACCCAGCGCGGGATTTCCGCGCCGCAGGCGTCGGAGAAGCGCGCCAGCTTGCTGTAGTTGGTGATCGGCATGATGCCCGGGACGATCGGGATCTCGACGCCTTGCTGGCGGGCGCGATCGACGAAGTAGAAGTAGCTGTCGGCATTGAAGAAGTACTGGGTGATGGCGCTGTCGGCGCCGGCCTTCACCTTGTTGACGAAGTGCTTGAGGTCTTCTTCGAAATTGCGTGCCTGGGGGTGTACCTCTGGGTAGGCGGCCACTTCGATGTGGAAGTGATCACCGGTCTCGGCGCGGATGAACGCCACCAGGTCGTTGGCGTGGCGGAGCTCGCCGCTGGCCATGCCCATGCCGGAGGGCAGGTCGCCGCGCAGGGCGACGATACGGCGGATGCCGGCGTCCTTGTAGTGGGCCAGCAGGGCGCGCAGTTCGGCCTTGCTGTCGCCGACGCAGGACAGGTGCGGGGCGGTCGGCACCTGGATCTCGCCATCCAGTTGCAGCACGGTCTGCAGGGTGCGGTCGCGGGTGGAACCGCCGGCGCCGTAGGTGCAGGAGAAGAAATCGGGGTTGTAGCCGGCGAAGGTGCGGGCAGTGGCCAGGAGCTTCTCGTGGCCGGCCTCGGTCTTCGCGGGGAAGAATTCGAAGCTGTAACGACGGTCTTGGGACATGGAAAGCAGTCTCGTTCCAGCGGCAGGCAGTGGACCGCGGGTGCGGCCCACTGCCTGGGGCTGTCAGTAGCGGTAGGTGTCCGGCTTGAACGGGCCGGAGGCGTCGACGCCGATGTAGTCGGCCTGCTGCTTGGTCAGTTGGGTGACCACGCCGCCGAAGCCCTTGACCATCTCCAGGGCCACTTCTTCGTCCAGCTTCTTGGGCAGGACTTCCACGGTCAGGCGCTCGGCTTTCTTCTCGGCAGAGAGGTCGGCGAACTTCTGTTCGAACAGGAAGATCTGCGCCAGTACCTGGTTGGCGAAGGAGCCGTCCATGATGCGGCTCGGGTGGCCGGTGGCGTTGCCCAGGTTCACCAGGCGGCCTTCGGCCAGCAGGATCAGGTAGTCGTCGTTGGCCGGATCGAAGCTGCCGGCGCCGGTGCGGTGGATCTTGTGCACCTGCGGCTTGACCTCTTCCCACGCCCAGTTCTTGCGCATGAAGGCGGTGTCGATCTCGTTGTCGAAGTGACCGATGTTGCACACCACGGCGCGCTTCTTCAGCGCCTTGAGCATGTGGGCGTCGCAGACGTTGACGTTGCCGGTGGTGGTGACGATCAGGTCGATCTTGCCCAGCAGGGCGGTGTCGATGCTGGCTTCGGTGCCGTCATTGATGCCGTCCTTGTAGGGGGAGACCAGCTCGAAGCCGTCCATGCAGGCCTGCATGGCGCAGATCGGGTCGATCTCGGAGACCTTCACGATCATGCCTTCCTGGCGCAGGGACTGGGCGGAGCCCTTGCCCACGTCACCGTAGCCGATCACCAGGGCCTGCTTGCCGGACAGCAGGTGGTCGGTGCCGCGCTTGATGGCGTCGTTCAGGCTGTGGCGGCAGCCGTACTTGTTGTCGTTCTTGCTCTTGGTGACCGCGTCGTTGACGTTGATCGCCGGGACTTTCAGGGTGCCCGCCTTGAGCATGTCCAGCAGGCGGTGAACGCCGGTGGTGGTCTCTTCGGTGATGCCGTGGATCCTGTCCAGCATCTGCGGGTACTTCTTGTGCAGGATCTCGGTCAGGTCACCGCCGTCGTCCAGCACCATGTTGGCGTCCCAGGGCTTGCCGTCCTTGAGGATGGTCTGCTCGATGCACCACTCGTACTCCTGCTCGGTCTCGCCCTTCCAGGCGAACACCGGGATGCCGGCGGCGGCGATGGCGGCAGCGGCCTGGTCCTGGGTGGAGAAGATGTTGCAGGACGACCAGCGCACTTCGGCGCCCAGGGCGACCAGGGTCTCGATCAGCACGCCGGTCTGGATGGTCATGTGGATGCAGCCGAGGATCTTCGCGCCTTTCAGCGGTTGGCTGGCGGCGTACTTGCGACGCAGGCCCATCAGGGCCGGCATCTCGGACTCGGCGATGGTCAGTTCCTTGCGGCCCCAGTCGGCCAGGGAAATGTCGGCGACCTTGTAATCGTTGAAATCGGCAGGCGTGATGACAGCGCTCATGCGAACTCTCCATTCGTTGGGTGCGAATGGGCGCCGTTGATGCGTTTGGGGAACGCCCCATCCGAGCCTGACAGGCGCCATCGAAGACAGCCCTGCTGCAGCGCCCCTCGGACAGGTGGCGGGAACGGCCCGGTGGGCCGTTTGAAGCGGTGGAGATTATAGCGGCCCGAACGGCACTCCCCAAGGCTTTCCGTCTGCTGCTATCGAGGCGATTGAGCGCGTCGCTTGGACGAGCCGACAGCGCCCTGCGATCATCGCGCCGTCACTCGCCAACCGGAGGGATTCCATGAATTTCCACACCCGCAAATGGGTCAAGCCCGAGGACCTCAACCCCAACGGCACGCTGTTCGGCGGCAGCCTGCTGAAGTGGATCGACGAGGAGGCCGCCATCTACGCCATCATCCAACTGGGCAGCCAGCGGGTGGTGACCAAGCTGATGTCGGAAATCAATTTCGTCAGCTCTGCGCGCCAGGGCGACATCATCGAGTTGGGCATCACCGCCACCGAGTTCGGCCGCACCTCCCTGACCTTGCGCTGCGAAGTGCGCAACAAGATCACCCGCAAGAGCATCCTCACCATCGACCGCATGGTCTTCGTCAACCTCGGCGACGACGGCAAGCCCGCGGCCCACGGCAAGACCGAAATCACCTACATCCGCGACCAGTTCAAGGAATAGCGCCGGATTGGCCGCCGTGCCGCGACCCCGGTTGCGGCGGCCATGGACAGCCCCGGCCAGGGCTGGGAGGCTCCGTGCTCCCCTTGCTGACTGGAGCCCGCCATGACCCTTGCCTACTGGTGCCTGCTGATCGCCCTGTTCCTGCCCTACCTCTCCACGGGGGTGGCGAAGTTCACCGGGGGTGATTTCGGGCCCCGGCAGAACCACGACCCACGCACCTTCCTCGCCGGCCTCACCGGCTGGCGCAAGCGTGCCGACAACGCCCAGCACAACGCCTTTGAGGTCACGCCGGCCTTCGCTGCCGCGCTGCTGGCCGCCCACCAGATCGGCCAGGCGCCGCAGCAGACCCTCGACCTGCTGGCCGTAGGCTTCGTGGTCAGCCGCGTGGTGTATTTCGTCTGCTACCTGGCGGACTGGGCGCTGCTGCGTTCGCTGGTGTGGTTCGCTGGCATGGCCCTGATCGCCGCGTTCTTCTTCGTGTCCGCCTGATGGGCGACGCCGCCGGGCGCACAGGGCTGCGACAAACTGTCGCCACCCTTGGTATTTACCCGGTGGGTGTCGATACTGTGCGCCCCGCCGCCAGTTGTACGGTGCACCGCTCCCATGAAGAAGATCCCGGCCCTGATCCTGCTTTCCGCCTGCATTGCCCTCAGCGCATGCGGCGGTGTCGATCCCAACTCTCCGCTGGGCAAGCGCCAGGCGCTGTTCAAGCAGATGCTCCATGTCAGCGAAGACATGGGCGGCATGTTGCGCGGGCGGGTGACCTTCGACGAGCAGAAGTTCGCCGACAACGCCAAGCAGTTGGACCAGTTGGCCCACCAGCCTTGGCAGCACTTCCCCCAGGTGCGCGAGGATGAGCACGGCAGCGATGCTCGTGACGAGGTGTGGCAGCGCCAGGAGCGCTTCCAGACCCTGGCTCGTGAGCTGGAGGCCGCCACCGGCCAACTGGCGACCGCCACGGTCAACCGCCCGCTGCAGCCCCAGGTCATGGCGCCGCTGGTGCAGAAGGTGGAAGACGCCTGCGAGGCCTGCCACAAGGAATTCCGCGCCTACTGAACCGGCGTGAACCCCTCCACGCCCGCCGCTCCCAGGCGGGCGGCCAGGTCGGCGACCTGCGGATGATGAAAGAACGCCTTTAGCTGCGCGGCCCGCTTCGGGCCCACGCCGGGGCGCTTTCGCCAATCGGCCTCATCGAGCGCGGCCAGCGCTCGCCAGTTTTCTCCTTCAGCGACGGTATGCCCCGGCGGTGCCCCCAGTGCCTTCAGCCAGTCGGCGAATGGCCGGCGCAGGGCCCGCTCCCGGGCTTCGTGGAAGGCCTGGCTGCGCGTGTGGGAAAAGCCCGGCACCGTGTCGAGGCGGGTGGTTTCCAGGTCCAGCCAGTCCAGCAGCCCCTCCAGCTTTCCGGCCTGCAGCAACTGTTCCCAGGTGCCGGTGCCGATACCGCGCATGTCCAGCCCCTGCTTGCCCGATAGCCAGTCCAGGCGGGCGAGGAACTGGGGACGGCACATGGCCTCCGGCGTCCAGCAGCTCAGGGGGTGGAACAGCGCCGGGTCGGGCGCGTCCGGTGCCGGGCGTTCCGCCGCGCGGGTCACCACCGCGTCCACCCTCGGAATGGTCAGTCCGGCCAGTGCGACCGATACCCGATCACCGGGGCGGACGTCCAGCGCCTGCCAGCGTTCCAGGGAGCCCAGGCCGACACGCTGGATGCGCCGGTCCTCCAGGGTGACCGGCTCCAGGTGCAGCAGGGGTGTGATGCGCCCGGTGCGGCCGATGCGGAACTCCACCCGGCGTACTTCGGCCAGTGCCTGGGCGAAGGGGTACTTCCAGGCCACCGCCCAGTGGGGCGGTCGTGGCTCCCAGGTGTGTGGTGCCGGTGCGCGACCCTGGCGCACCACGATGCCGTCGCTGGCGAAGGGCAGGGGCGAGCGGTACCACTGCTCGCGCCACTGTTCGACCTCGACGGCGCTGTGCACCGGGCGGGTCAGCCGACGGGTGTCGTCCAGGCCCAGTTGTGCCAGGCGATTGAGCCGCGCCGCCATCTCGGCCGGGCCGCCGGGCCAATCCCAGACGAACAGGCCAATGCCTGCTGCGTCCTCGTCATTCAGTCGCTGGCGTGCCATCAGCCCGGCGACCCGCCCCCGCGCACCCTGGCCGCCTGCTTGTGCCTGCACGTGGCCGGGGCGTTTCCAGTACAGCTCACCCTGCAGGACCTGCCGCCCGGCCAGCCCTGGCAGTTCGGCGGGGACCGCCGGCAACTGGCGGGCGCGGGCCGTCCAGTCTTCGCCCTGGCGCCCGTCGCCCCGGCTGATCGCCTGCTCCAGATGGCCGTCCCGGTACACCAGGGTCACGGCCACGCCGTCCACTTTCGGTTGCACCCAGAGGTCCTCGCGCCCCCGCATCCAGCGAGCGAGGGCGTTGGCGTCGACCAGCTTGTCGAGGCCGGTCTGGGGCACCGGGTGCAACTGCTTGCCGCCAGCGCCGTCGAGGGGGGCGGCCGGGGCGCCGGCGACGGAGGGGAAGCACCGGCCGAGTCGGCCGCGTTCGGCCAGCACCTGGTCGTACAGCTCGTCGGCCACCGGTGAATGCCCTTCGAGGTGATAGGCCTGGTTCCAGGCGGTGAGCTGGGTGTCGAGGGCGGTGAGTTCCTGGCGGGCCTTGTCTACGGGCCAGTCCGGGCAGGAGGGGGTGGCGAAAGTGGCGAAGGGGAAGGTCAGCAGGAGCAGCAGGGCGGGGGTGCGCATGGTGTCTCCAATGACCGCGTCCTGGCGAGGTTACGGCCGATGCCGCCGGTCGCGGAGGGGAATGGTGGCGTGGAGAAGTGCATGGAAGGGCAGGGCGCCGGGCGCCCTGCCCTGGGGCGTCAGCCCTCGCTGGCGTCGTCGGGGGTGCCGCAGGCGTCGTCCAGGTGCTTGCTCACCTCGTTCTTCACCGAACCCAGCAGGGAGGCGGCCAGGCCGCCGCCTTTCCCCGATCCGTCCTTCTCGGCTTGCAGTTCGGCACGCTGCTTGTCACAAGCGTCCTTCCTGGCTTGCTCCAACTGCCCTTGCAGCTCGTCTGCCTGGACGCTGCCCAGGGTGGTTGCCAGGCCGGCGGCTGCCAGCAATGCCATCAACTTCTGCATGTCGTTCTCTCTCCTTGAATTGCCGGACGCAATGTCCCGCCGCGTCGTCCGGGCATACAGGGATGCGGCGGGGGCGCCAGTCTCGTCGAGGGGGCGTGCTTTGTGGGCCGAGAGGGTTGTGGGAAAGCGCCGGTGAGCGCGCGGGGCGTTGGGTGGTGTGCCGGCAGAGTGAGTGCAAACAAAAAGCCCCGCACGGTGGCGGGGCTTTTCGCTTTGCGTCGGCTTAGAGGCCGGCGGCGGCACGCAGGGCGTCGACCTTGTCGGTCTTCTCCCAGGTGAAGGTGCTGAAGGTGTCGTTGCCGACGGTCTTCTGCTGCGGGGTGCGGCCGAAGTGGCCGTATGCGGCGGTCTCGCGGTACATCGGGTGGAGCAGGTCGAGCATCTTGGTGATGGCGTAGGGACGCAGGTCGAACACCTCACGTACCAGCTTGATGATCGTGTCTTCGGCGATCTTGTGGGTGCCGAAGGTGTTGATCGAGATGGAGGTGGGCTGGGCCACGCCGATGGCGTAGGAGACCTGGATCTCGCAGCGGTCGGCCAGGCCGGCGGCGACGATGTTCTTGGCCACGTAGCGACCGGCGTAGGCAGCGGAACGGTCCACCTTGGACGGGTCCTTGCCGGAGAAGGCGCCGCCGCCGTGGCGTGCCATGCCGCCGTAGGAGTCGACGATGATCTTGCGGCCGGTCAGGCCGCAGTCGCCCACCGGACCGCCGATCACGAAGTTGCCGGTCGGGTTGATGTGGAACTGGGTGTCCTTGTGCAGCAGCTCGGCGGGCAGGCAGTGCTTGATGATCAGCTCCATCACGCCTTCGCGCAGGTCAGCCATGGACACTTCGGGGTTGTGCTGGGTGGAGAGCACGACCGCGTCGATGCCGGCGACCTTGCCGTTCTCGTAGCGGCAGGTGACCTGGCTCTTGGCGTCCGGGCGCAGCCACGGCAGCAGGCCGGACTTGCGGGCCTCGGCCTGGCGCTCGACCAGGGCGTGGGAGAAGCGGATCGGGGCCGGCATCAGCACGTCGGTTTCGTTGCTGGCGTAGCCGAACATCAGGCCCTGGTCACCGGCGCCCTGGTCTTCCGGCTTGGAGCGGTCGACGCCCTGGGCGATGTCCACGGACTGCTTGCCGATGATGTTGATCACGCCGCAGGTGGAGCCGTCGAATCCGACGTTGGAGCTGGTGTAGCCGATGTCGTTGATCACGTCGCGGACGATCTGCTCGAGGTCGACCCAGGCGCTGGTGGTCACTTCGCCGGCGACGATGGCGACACCGGTCTTCACCAGGGTTTCCACGGCCACGCGGGCGTGCTTGTCCTGCTCGATGATGGCGTCGAGGACGGCATCGGAAATCTGGTCGGCGATCTTGTCCGGATGGCCTTCGGACACGGATTCGGAGGTAAACAGGGAGTATTCGCTCATCTATCGGTTTCCTTTACTACCGGTGGGTGAGGTCGCTTCGCGAGTCCGGTTTGGCGAAGTGCCGCACCTGAATCTGAAAGCCGTTCTTCAAGCCAATGTAGAGGCTCTCGCCGGGCGTGAGCCCCGCGGCATCGGCCCAACGGGCCAAATCGTCCTGTTCGAAGCCCAACCAGAGATCGCCGCAGGCCTCCCTGGCCCAACTCTGGTTGTGGCTGCACAACTCGGTTACCAGCAGAGCGCCGCCGGGTAGCAGGTGGCGGGCCAGCTGTTTCAGGGCCTCGGCCGGGGCGGCGAAATGGTGCAGGACCATGTTCAGCACCACACAGTCGGCGGCTTCCTGTTCATCATCCAGGGCATCGGCGAGCTTCAGCTCGACGTTCCCCAGTCCTTCGGCGTCGCAGCGCAGGCGCGCCAGCTCCAGCATCGCCGGGCTGTTGTCCAGCGCGACCACCTGCTGGAAGCGGCGGGCGAGGTCCGGCAGGAACCCGCCATCGCCCGGGCCGATCTCCACGGCGCTGGCCGTCTCGGGCAGTCGCAGCGCGTCCAGCAGTGCCAGCACACTGTCACGGTATTGCGGCAGTCCTGCGATCAGGTCCTGTTGGGCCTGAAACTTCTCCGCCGTGCGGGCGAAGAACTCGCGGCTGGCGGCTTCACGTCGCGCGTGCACCTCGGCAATGCGGCCCAGTACGTCGTCCGGCAGCGCCAGGGCATCCACCTCGACCAGCAGGGCGGCGTGCAGGGCGCCACCCAGGCTGTCGCTGCGGGCGATGGCGCGGCGGTAGAAGATCGCGTTGCCTTCGCGGCGCGTCGCCACCAGCCCGGCCTGGGCCAATACCTTGAGGTGATGGCTCATGCCCGATTGGCCGATGGCGAAGATCTGCGCCAGCTCCAGTACGCCGAACGAATCGTTGGCCAGCGCCCGTAGCACGTTCAGCCGCAGCGGATCGCCGCCGGCCTTGCACAGGGCGGCCAGCTCGTCGCAATCGTCATGGCGGATCTGGGGCACGCGCAGGTTCATGGAGGCGCAGTCTAGTCAGCGCTCCCCTGGCTCGCAATCCCAATATCAAGATTCTTTGATATTGCTGATCGGCGGCGTCTGGCCATCCAGGGCCAGCGCCAGGAAGGCCGCCGGCGCCGGGGCCAGGCTGCGGCCCGGCAGCCAGAGCACGTGCAGTTCGCGCTCGATGTGCAGGTCGTCCACCGCCAGGGCGACCAGGCGCCCCGCTGCCAGCTCGTCCGCCACGGCCCGGCGGGACAGCCAGGCCAGGCCGGGGCCCTGGGCCACCAGGTGCTTCAGCGCCTCGGTACTGCCGATCGCCAGGCGCGGGTCGGTGCCGAGGCCGTGGGCGTGGTAGGCCTGCTCGATGCTGGCGCGGGTGCCGGAGCCCTCCTCCCGCAGGTACAGCGGGTAGTCGGTCAGGTCGCGGGCGCGGAGGGTGCCTCGCTGAGCCAGGGGGTGATCGGGGGCGCACACCGCCACCAGGCTGTCCTGCTCCAGGCGCTGGAAGGCGCAGGCCTGGCGGTCGAATTCACCTTCCACGAAGCCAAGGGCGATGCGCTGGTCCTGCAGGTCGCGGAGGATGCTGCGGGTGTTGTCCACCCGCAGCTCGACGCGGATCTGCGGGTGGGCCTGGTGGAAGCGGGCGATCAACGGCGGCAGCACGTAGCTGCCGAGGGTGGCGCTGGCGCCCAGGTGCAGCTCGCCATCGCCCAGCCCGGCGAAGGCCTGCAGCTCGCGCTCAGCGGCCTGCTCCAGGGCGAAGATGCGCTCGGCATAGGCCAGCAGACGCTGGCCGGCTTCGGTCAGGGCTACGCCCCTGGGTTGGCGATCGAACAGTGGCAGGCCCAGGCGCCCCTCCAGCTCGCGGATTTCCCGCGTGACGGCCGGCTGGCTGATGTGCAGGCGCTCGGCGCCAGCGCTGATGGCGCCGGTCTCGGCGACGGCGAGGAAGACCTTGAGGTGATGCAGATTCATAAATGAAAGGTATGTCTGGTATATCGAGGATGTATTTTTCGTATAGCACGCCCGGTCGTATCGTGCAGGCATCGTCTGACACGGGACCACCCGACCGGAGCCGCCATGCCTCGCCCCTTCACCCGCCTCGATCATCCCAGCGCCCTGGTGCGCCACTTCATCCCCGGCTGGTTCGCCGTGACCATGGGCACTGGCGTGCTGGCGCTGGTGCTCGGCAACCTGCCGGGCCCCTTGGTTGCCTTGCGGCCGCTGGGGGAGGTGGTCTGGGCGCTGGACCTGGTGCTGTTCCTGGCCTTCAGCCTGCTGTTCATCGGTCGCCTGGTGGCGTTCCCGGAAACCGTCGGGCCCATGCTGGCGCACCCGGTCCAGTCGATGTTCCTGGGGGCCATCCCCATGGGGCTGGCAACGCTGATCAACGGGCTGGTGCTCTACGGCGGCCCGCGCTGGGGCGAGGCGGCCTATGCCCTGGCCCACGGGCTGTGGTGGCTGGACATGCTGCTGGCCCTGGGCAGTGCCCTCTTGGTGCCGTACCTGATGTTCACCCACCAGCGCCATGCCCTGGAGTCCCTGACGGCGGTGTGGCTGCTACCCATCGTCGCACCCGAGGTGGCGGCGGCGAGCGCCGGGGTGCTGGCCCCGCACCTGGCCCCGGAGCTGGCCCGGCCGTTGCTGGTGAGCGGCTACCTGCTGTGGGGCCTGTCCCTGACCCTGGCTTTCTCCCTGATCACCCTGGTGCTGCTGCGCCTGGCCCTGCACAAGTTGCCGGACACCGCCTTCGCCGCCACCAGCTGGCTGCCCCTGGGGCCGCTGGCCACCGGCTGCCTGGGACTGATGACCCTGGGCCACGCGGCCCCGGCAGCGTTTGCCGGTACGCATCTGGAAGGGCTGGGCACCCTGGCGCCCGCCGCTGGCCTGATGGGCGCATTCGTGCTCTGGGGCGCCGGGTTCTGGTGGCTGGTGATCGCCCTGCTGTTCACCCTGCATTACCGGCGCCAGCGCATGGCCTTCAATCTGGGGTGGTGGGGCTTCACCTTCCCCCTTGGGGTGTTCGCCCTGGCCAGCCTGGAGCTGCAGCGGCAGACCGATGTGGCCGCCTTCGGGGCCTTCGGACTGCTGCTGGCCGCCGGCCTGGCGATGGTCTGGGTCCTGGTGATGCGCCGCACGCTGGCTGGTCTGTGGCACGGTGAGCTGTTCCGTGCGCCCTGCCTGAACAGCCCGGCCTGAGGGAAGCTGCGCCTCTTCGACCATCTGTCATTGCCCCGAGCCTGCCCGCTGGGCGAAAATAGCCGCCTTTTTTCGTTCAGCGTCATTCAACCCGCAGGAGATCAGCGATGCCCAGCCGTCGTGAGCGTGCCAATGCCATTCGTGCCCTCAGCATGGATGCGGTGCAAAAAGCCAACAGCGGCCACCCCGGCGCCCCCATGGGCATGGCCGATATCGCCGAAGTGCTCTGGCGTGACTACATGCAGCACAACCCGAGCAACCCGCAGTGGGCCAACCGCGACCGCTTCGTGCTGTCAAACGGCCACGGTTCGATGCTCATCTATTCCCTGCTGCACCTGACCGGTTACGACCTGTCCATCGATGACCTGAAGAACTTCCGCCAACTGCACAGCCGCACCCCGGGCCACCCGGAGTACGGCTACACCGCCGGCGTCGAGACCACCACCGGCCCGCTGGGCCAGGGCATTGCCAACGCCGTGGGTTTCGCCATCGCCGAGAAGGTGCTGGCCGCCCAGTTCAACCGCGAAGGCCACGCCATCGTCGACCACCACACCTACGTGTTCCTGGGCGACGGTTGCATGATGGAAGGCATCTCCCACGAGGTCTGCTCCCTGGCCGGCACCCTGGGCCTGGGCAAGCTGATCGCCTTCTACGACGACAACGGCATCTCCATCGATGGCGAAGTCCACGGCTGGTTCAGCGACGACACGCCGAAGCGCTTCGAAGCCTACGGCTGGCAGGTGATCCGCAATGTCGACGGCCATGACGCCGAAGAGATCCGCACCGCCATCGAGACCGCGCGCAAGGCCACCGACCGCCCGACCCTGATCTGCTGCAAGACCGTGATCGGCTTCGGCTCGCCGAACAAGCAGGGCAAGGAGGAGTGCCACGGCGCGCCCCTGGGCAACGACGAGATCGCCCTGACCCGCGCCACCCTGGGCTGGAACCACGGCCCGTTCGAAATCCCCGCCGACATCTATGCCGAGTGGGACGCCAAGGCCGCCGGTGCTGCCCGCGAGAGCGAGTGGAATCAGCGCTTTGCCGCCTACGCCGCTGCTCACCCGGAGCTGGCCGCCGAGTTCGAGCGCCGCATCAAGGGCGAACTGCCGGCCGACTTCGCCGAGAAGGCCGCTGCCTACGTCGCTGAAGTGGCCGCCAAGGGCGAGACCATCGCCAGCCGCAAGGCCAGCCAGAACGCCCTGAACGCCTTCGGCCCGCTGCTGCCCGAGTTCCTCGGCGGCTCCGCCGACCTGGCCGGCTCCAACCTGACCCTGTGGAAAGGCTGCAAGGGCGTCTCCGCCGATGACGCCGCCGGCAACTACCTGTTCTACGGCGTCCGTGAGTTCGGCATGAGCGCCATCATGAACGGCATCGCCCTGCACGGCGGCTTCATCCCCTACGGCGCGACCTTCCTGATCTTCATGGAATACGCCCGCAACGCCGTGCGCATGTCCGCCCTGATGAAGCAGCGCGTGCTCTACGTCTTCACCCACGACTCCATCGGTCTGGGCGAAGACGGCCCGACCCACCAGCCCATCGAGCAGCTCACCAGCCTGCGTTCGACCCCGAACCTGGACACCTGGCGCCCCGCCGACGCGGTGGAATCCGCCGTGGCCTGGAAAGCCGCCATCGAGCGCAAGGACGGCCCGAGCGCGCTGATCTTCTCCCGCCAGAACCTGCCTCACCAGGCCCGTGATGCTGCCCAACTGGCCGACATCGCCCGAGGTGGCTACGTGCTCAAGGACAGCGTCGGCGAGCCCGAGCTGATCCTCATCGCCACCGGTTCCGAAGTGGGCCTGGCGGTGCAGGCCCATGACGCCCTGACCGCTGCCGGCCGCAAGGTGCGCGTGGTGTCGATGCCGTCCACCAGCCTGTTCGACCAGCAGGACGCCGCCTACAAGCAGGCCGTGCTGCCGGTCCAGGTGGGCGCGCGCATCGCCATCGAAGCCGCCCACGCCGACTACTGGTACAAGTACGTGGGCCTGGAAGGCCGCGTGATCGGCATGACCAGCTTCGGTGAGTCCGCCCCCGCGCCGGCGCTGTTCGAGCATTTCGGCTTCACCGTCGACAACATCGTCGCCACCGCCGAAGAACTGCTGGACGTCTGACCTGCACGGACCCGGGCCGTCATGGCCCGGGTCCGGGGTACTCATTCCTTTCGGCCCAGCGAGCGCCCATGTCCAGCCATCGCCCCTTCAAAGTCGCCCTGAACGGCTACGGCCGCATCGGTCGTTGCGTCCTGCGCGCGTTGTACGAGCGTGGCGGTCGTGACGGCTTCGAGATCGTCGCCCTCAATGACCTGGCCGACCAGGCCAGCATCGAGTACCTGACCCGCTTCGACTCCACCCACGGCCGTTTCCCCGGCGAGGTGAAGGTGGACGGCGATTGCCTGCACATCAACGGCAACTGCGTGAAGGTGCTGCGCAGCGCCGAGCCCGAGGGCATCGACTGGGCCGCCCTGGGCGTCGACCTGGTGCTGGAGTGCTCGGGCCAGTACACCACCCGCGCCGAGGGCGAGCGCTTCCTCGCCGCTGGTGCGCCGCGGGTGCTGTTCTCCCAGCCCATGGCCAGCGAGGCGGACATCGATGCCACGGTGGTCTTCGGTGTCAACCAGGCCAGCCTCAGCGGCACCGAGCGCCTGGTCTCCAATGCCTCCTGCACCACCAACTGCGGCGTGCCGCTGCTGAAACTGCTCGACGAGGCGGTGGGTCTGGAGTACGTCTCCATCACCACCATCCACTCGGCCATGAACGACCAGCCGGTGATCGACGCCTACCACCATGAAGACCTGCGCCGCACGCGCTCGGCCTTCCAGTCGGTGATCCCGGTGTCCACCGGCCTGGCCCGGGGCATCGAGCGCCTGCTGCCGGAACTGGCCGGGCGCATCCAGGCCAAGGCGATCCGCGTGCCGACGGTGAATGTGTCCTGTCTCGACATCACCCTGCAGACCGCCCGCGACACCTCCGCCGCCGCCATCAACCGCGTGCTGCGCGAGGCCGCCGAAAGCGGCCCGTTGCAGGGCCTGCTGGCCTACACCGAGTTGCCCCACGCCAGTTGCGACTTCAACCATGACCCCCATTCGGCCATCGTCGACGGCAGCCAGACCCGTGTGTCCGGCCCGCGCCTGGTGAACCTGCTGGCCTGGTTCGACAACGAATGGGGCTTCGCCAACCGCATGCTCGACACCGCAGGCCACTACCTGCGGGCTGCTACTACAACCCGTTGACCTCCAGCCCCGTGAAGGACTGACCCCATGACCGTGTTGAAAATGACCGACCTCGACCTCCAGGGTAAGCGCGTGCTGATCCGCGAGGATCTCAACGTGCCGGTGAAGGATGGCGTCGTGAAGAGTGACGCACGCATCCTTGCTTCCCTGCCGACCATCAAGCTGGCACTGGAGAAGGGCGCGGCGGTGATGGTCTGCTCCCACCTGGGCCGTCCCACCGAGGGCGAGTTCTCCGAGGAGAACAGCCTCAAGCCGGTGGCCGACTACCTGTCCAAGGCTCTGGGCCGCGAAGTGCCGCTGGTGGCCGACTACCTGGGTGGCGTCGACGTCGCCCCTGGCCAGGTCGTGCTGTTCGAGAACGTGCGCTTCAACAAGGGCGAGAAGAAGAACGCCGATGAGCTGGCGCAGCAATACGCCGCGCTGTGCGACGTGTTCGTGATGGATGCCTTCGGCACCGCCCACCGCGCCGAGGGTTCGACCCACGGCGTGGCCAAGTTCGCCAAGGTCGCCGCTGCCGGCCCGCTGCTGGCCGCCGAGCTGGACGCCCTGGGCAAGGCCCTGGGCAATCCGGCCCGCCCGATGGCCGCCATCGTTGCCGGCTCCAAGGTTTCCACCAAGCTGGACGTGCTCAATTCCCTGAGCCAGATCTGCGACCAGTTGATCGTCGGCGGCGGCATCGCCAACACCTTCCTCGCTGCGGCGGGCTACAAGGTCGGCAAGTCCCTCTACGAAGCCGACCTGGTGGACACCGCCAAGGCCATCGCCGCCAAGGTCAGCGTGCCGCTGCCGGTGGACGTGGTGGTTGCCAAGGAGTTCGCCGAAACCGCCGTTGCCACCGTCAAGCTCATCGCCGACGTGGCGGATGACGACATGATCCTCGACATCGGCCCGCAGACCGCTGCCCAGTTCGCCGAGCTGCTGAAGTCGTCGAAGACCATCCTCTGGAACGGCCCGGTCGGCGTGTTCGAGTTCGACCAGTTCGGCGAAGGCACCAAGGCCCTGGCCCTGGCCATCGCCGAGAGCGATGCCTTCTCCATCGCCGGCGGTGGCGACACCCTGGCCGCCATCGACAAGTACGACGTGGCCCAGCGCATCTCCTACATTTCCACCGGTGGTGGCGCGTTCCTCGAGTTCGTCGAGGGCAAGGTGCTGCCGGCCGTAGAGGTGCTGGAGCAGCGCGCCAAGGCCTGAAAGATGGCCTGAATCATGGCGATGGCATGCGGTCTCTCGTTCAGGGAAACCGATAAAGGAGTCATCGCCATGTGGATCAGAACCTTGCTGTTGCCCTTGTTCGTCGTGCTCGGCGGGTGTGCCGGAGGCCCGGCACCCCAGCCCTGCGAGGTGCTCAGCCCGCCCCAGGTCGTCCTGCCGCAGACGCGCGACGACCAGCGGGTGGAAGCCCAGAGCAGCGGGGAGCCGACCCTGGGCAGCAGCGCGGAACAGCATTGTCAGTGAGCCGACGGCAACGCCCGGCCATGGAGTGAAGGATGAAAGGCATTCTCGCCCTCGCAGCGCTGCTGGCGCTGGCCGGGTGCGCCAGCCAGAAGGCGCCCGAGGACAACTGGACCCACTGGGTCTGCGACAGCCAGGCCGAAGTGTTCTGGCGCTTCGCCGACAAGGCCCAGCAGGACGTGGACGTGCGCCTGGGCGGCGGTGACATCGTTTATCGCCTCAAGGCAGAACCTTCCGGCTCCGGCGCGCTCTACAGCGACGACCGCCTGGCTTTCCACACCAAGGGTGACGAAGGCCTGGTCTATTGGGTGGCCACCGACGACCTGATCGGTCGCGGCTGCAAGGCGCCCTGAGTCGCCTCACCCTTGAGAACATCCGCTTTCGCGGTGGTATTCACCGCGAAGCTTGAACCCGGCCTGCCCCTGCGGCAGGCTTCGCATTTCGACAGCCCACCCCACTTGGGAGACTGAAACACCATGGCACTCATCAGCATGCGCCAGATGCTGGACCACGCCGCCGAGTTCGGCTACGGCGTCCCGGCCTTCAACGTCAACAACCTGGAACAGATGCGCGCCATCATGGAAGCGGCCGACAAGACCGATTCCCCGGTGATCGTCCAGGCCTCCGCCGGTGCCCGCAAATACGCCGGTGCGCCCTTCCTGCGCCACCTGATCCTGGCTGCCATCGAAGAATTCCCCCACATCCCGGTGTGCATGCACCAGGACCACGGCACCAGCCCCGACGTGTGCCAGCGCTCCATCCAACTGGGCTTTTCCTCGGTGATGATGGACGGCTCCCTGCGTGAAGACGGCAAGACCCCGGCCGACTACGAATACAACGTCCGCGTGACCCAGCAGACCGTGGCATTCGCCCACGCCTGCGGCGTGTCCGTGGAAGGCGAGCTGGGCTGCCTGGGCAGCCTGGAGACCGGCCAGGCCGGCGAAGAAGACGGGGTCGGCGCCGAGGGCATCCTCGACCACAGCCAGATGCTGACCGACCCGGAAGAGGCCGCCGACTTCGTCAAGAAGACCCAGGTGGACGCTCTGGCCATCGCCATCGGCACCAGCCACGGCGCCTACAAGTTCACCAAGCCGCCGACCGGTGACATCCTCGCCATCGACCGCATCAAGGAAATCCACAAGCGCATCCCCAACACCCACCTGGTGATGCACGGTTCCTCCTCGGTGCCCCAGGACTGGCTGGCGATCATCAACGAATTCGGCGGCGACATTAAGGAAACCTACGGCGTCCCGGTCGAAGAGATCGTCGAAGGCATCAAGCACGGCGTGCGCAAGGTGAACATCGACACCGACCTGCGTCTGGCTTCCACCGGTGCCATCCGTCGCTACATGAGCCAGCACCCGAGCGAGTTCGACCCGCGCAAATTCTTCAGCGAAACCGTGAAGGCCATGCGCGACATCTGCATCGCCCGCTACGAAGCCTTCGGCACCGCCGGCAATGCCTCCAAGATCAAGCCGATCTCCCTGGAAGGCATGTTCCAGCGTTATGCCAAGGGTGAGCTGGACGCCAAGGTCAACTGATCCGGCGTCGGTGCATGGAGAAAGCCCCGCTTCGGCGGGGCTTTTTCATGGGCGTTCGTCAGGCTGGGCTCAGTTCACGGCGGTCAGCGCCCGGTGCTCGGTCTTCAGGTTGTAGAAGGTGGCGCTGCCGGCTTCACTGTCGGCCCCGGCGTTGTCCTGGGTGTAGACGCCCGCCTTGAAGTAGAGCGGCTTGGGCGCCCAGGTGCCGTCGAGCTGCTGGCTGAACTGGGTGTCATTCACCAGGATGCTCAGGCGACCCTGGGGTGACAGGTTGATCACGTAGGTGAAGCGCTGGCCCAGCTTCACGCCGGTGAGCAGGGTGCTCACTGCGCCGCTCGGATCGGTCGGGGAGTTGCGGATCTTGGCGACGATGTTCCCGGTGCCGGTCTTGGTCTTGTACTGGTACTCCAGTTTCAGCAGCGGGCTGGTGCTGCCGTAGGAGTGGATCTGGCCCACCACGATCTTGCCGGTGGAGGGCACCTGGTCCACCGCCAGGTTCGCGCTCATGTAGTTGTCCGCCGCGCTGTAGTTCCAGTTGCGCAGCCGGCCGTCGGCGAAGGTTTCGCGCAGTTCGCTGCGGGGGTAGATGGCGTTGGCAGTGGTGCTGCCGTTGACCGGGGTCCAGAAGAACAGCGTGCCGTTGCTGGCCTTGAAGTAGTTGTCCTGGTAACCGCCGACCAGGGCGGGGGTATCGATGGTGACGGAGGGGGCGCCGACGGGGATGGTCAGGTTCCAGGTTCCAAGGTCGATCATGACTGAGTTCTCGAAGAGAACTTTCAGTGGGGTGCAACTCATCCACGAGCGTGTAATCACTTGCGGCCATCTCCAAAAACGATCTGCGTTGTCATCGCTGCGCTTTTAGAGACGCCCTTACACTGGCAATCCGGCCAACTGCACACGAACCAAAAGTAGGGTGGTTAAGTGCGGCCTGAGCCGCTGTTCGTGCTGGGCGTCCCGTGGTGGGGCACCTGGCGGATGGCTTTATACGGCGTGAAAAACCGCCCGTGAATCACTGTTCGTCAAATTCATGCCGCCATAAAAATGGCGAAATCGGCGTTTGACATCGCCATGCCATCGCAGAAAGTAACCAACCGGTACATCGCTTTTTCGGGGAAGCCGCTTACCGTGCGGAGGCGCTCCGGCGCGGCCGTCAAATAGCCGTAAGCGAGGCGGTTTGCCGGGGGCGAAATCGCACCGACGAACGGCGATGCTGGCGTTGTGATGGTCATGACAAAACCGGTCACCTGCTGCCGCGCCCGGTACAATGGGCGCCCTTTCACGACACCTGCCTGACCATGGACCCGCTGCGCTACCTGAAGGCCTACCCCTCCCACCTGCAGGAACAGGTGCGGCAGATGATCGACCAGGGCCGCCTGGGCGAATACCTGGCCCGCCGCTACCCCGACCGCCACGACGTACAGAGCGACCGTGCGCTCTACGGCTACACCAATGCCTTGCGCCAGGAGCACATGCGCAGTGCACCGGCCATCGACAAGGTGGTCTACGACAACAAGCTGGACGTGGTGCAGAAGGCGCTTGGCCTGCATACCGCCGTGTCCCGCGTGCAGGGTGGACGGCTGAAGGCGAAGAAGGAGATCCGCGTCGCCTCGTTGTTCAAGGAGGCCGCGCCGGAGTTCCTGAGGATGATCGTGGTGCACGAGCTGGCGCACCTGCGCGAGCGCGACCACAACAAGGCCTTCTACCAGCTCTGCGAGCACATGCTGCCGGGGTATCACCAACTGGAGTTCGACCTGCGCCTGTACCTGACCTGGCGCGACCTGGGGGAGAGGGGCTGAGGAGCCATGCCCGCCCCAGCTGTGGAGGGCTGCAGGATGCGCAGTCCTGAGGCGGGCATGGCGCAACGGACTATAGCCGGCTGCCCCTGGCTCGGGGTGTAGGGGCTTTCCGAGAGAGGCTGACGCAAGTGCCTGACGAGGGCGTAAAGCCTGCTAGGCTCTGACGCTGTCCCCCGCGAGATCCCCCTAGGCATGAAGCGCACGTCCTGGTTGCCCAGTCTGGTGTTGTCGTGCCTGCTGCTCGCTCCTCTGGCTCAAGCCCGGGAATGGTTGGCCGTCGGTACCGATTTCCCGCAGTTGTACGGACAGGATGGGCAGGGCCGCTTCATCGGCCTGGGCGCCGACCTGTTGCGTGTTGTGCTGGGCGAGATGGGCGACAGCGTGCGCTTCGAGCTGTATCCCTGGGCGCGGGCACAGCTCATGGTCGCCGAAGGCCGCGCCGACATCCTTGTCGGCCCCTACCGTACGCCTGAGCGGGAAAGGCACATGCTGTTCACCCGCCACGCCTTCTACCGCGATCGTCTGGTGTTCTATGCCCGCAGCGACCAGCCCCTCGAATGGGGAGGTGACTACGCCCGGCTGCAGGGGCTGCGAGTCGCTGCCATCCGTGGCTGGGTTTACGGCGACCGTTTCGACCACGCCCGCGCCCATCTCGACCTGCGCAGCGTCGAGGGCGTGGACAATGCGCTGCTGATGCTGCAGCACGGTCGCATCGATCTGCTGGCGACAAACGAGCGCAACTCCCGCCCCTGGATCGAAGCCCTTCCGGCCGGCAGCCTGGTCCGGCTACAGCCGGCCATCGACAGCAAGGACGGCTACTTCGCCTTCCCCCGGCGCGAGCCTTACGAGGCGCTCAAAGTCCGGTTCGACGAGGTCTTCCAGCGCCTGCTGGAAGACGGCCGCTTCGCCCGCATGGCGGCCGAGGCCGGCGTTCAGGTACCCGAATAACGTGCGTCGCCCCACTGTGTGGGCCACTGGCAGCTGACTAGAATGGCAAAGGGCCACGTGAGGAACGCCGGTGAGTACTGAAGAGTCGGGTTATTCGATCTACCGCAAGCTGGTATCCCAGTTGATGAACGGCGAGGAACAGCTGCCCAGCCTGCCCATGATCACCATGGAAATCCGCCGTGCCCTGGCCGATCCCAACGCCACCACCGGCTCCCTGGCCCGGGTCATCAGCAAGGACCCGGCGCTGAGCGCCACCCTGGTCAAGCATGCCTCCAGCGCCCGTCTGCGTGGCACGCCGCCACCCAAGAGCCTGGAAGAGGTCATCCGCCAGTTGGGCATGCTGGAGGTGGACCGCATCACCATGATCCACAGCATCAAGAGCCTGTTCCCGCTGTACAGCCCGGCGCACAAGAAGCTGTTCCTCGACACCTGGCACCGCCTGGCCCGCCGGGCTGCCATCAGTGCCGTGCTGGGGCGCCTGCTCGGCCATGTTTCCGGTGAACATGTGCTGTTGGCGACTATCCTCAGTGAGGTGGGCGCCATGGCCATCCTTTCTGCGTTCAAGGCGGCCGACCAGGTGCCCGCCACCGAACTCTACAACCGTCTGTGCCGGGAGTACGGCAAGTCGCTGGGGGTGGTGGTGTTGAAGACGTGGGCGGTGGATCAGAGCTACATCGAGGTGGTTCGCGGCGCCGGCCTGTGGGAGGAGTCCCCTGGGCCCGCCCTGAGTCTGGTGGATCTGGTCAACCTCGGGCTCTACCACGCCATTCGTGAGAATGGCCCGACCGCCCAGTTGCCGCCTTTCAGGGAGTTGGCGGCCTACCGCAAGCTGCTGCCACCGCAGAACGCGCTGGACGCCAGCGGCAACGGCCTGGCCCTGGTGGCCAGCCAGCGGGTAGAGATCCAGCGGATGGAGTCGCTGCTGCATTGAGTCACGGCATGCCGCCTGGCATGCGCGGTCCCGCGTAAGGAGCCGTCGCGGGGCTTGATGGCCGGAGCGCCTCTTGTACGACCACGGCCAGGGGCCGACCGGATTCAGAGAGGTCTCGTCATGAATGCACTGTTCAGCCCGGGTGTCCGCCTCCTCGAGGGGTTCAGCTTCGCCCGCAAGTTCCAGGTCCTGTTCCTGCTGTTCGCCTTGCCCCTGGGGTACGCCCTGTGGGTCATCGCCGGCTTTTATCAGGAGCGCCTGACACAGATCGATAGTGAGCTCAGCGGCTTGCGGGTGATCGTCGTCCTCGACGATGCCCTCGGTGAGGCCATTGCCCAGCGCACCCTGCTGGCACGCTGGAAGGGCACCGAGGTTGCCGCCAAGGCCACCCTGGAGCAACGCGCCGGGCAACTGGAAGCGATGCTGGACAAGGTCGATGCGCAGTTGAAGGCCGAATCCCTGGAGGGGCCCAACCGCACCCTGTTCGACGAGCTGAAGAGCCGCAGCGAAGCCATCCGCCCCCAGGTGCTGGCGAGCGTCGCCCTGCCCGATGCCCTGGAACGCTATCAGGCAGTGCTGCAGAGCCTGCAGTCCCTGCGTGAGCAGGTGGCCACCAGCAGCGGGTTGATCCTCGACCCGGTGATGGACACCTACCTGATGATGGAGCAGGTCACCTACGTGCAGCCGCGTACCCGCGAGCTGCTCGGCAACTTCGTCGCCAGCGCCCACGGTGCCGTGATTTCCCGCCACTTCACCCTGCAGAGCCGAGTCGCCGTGCGTGACCTGCGCCGTGCCCTCGACGACTCCGTGCGGCAGTTGCGCAAGGCCCGCGAGGCCATTGCCGGCAAGGGCCTGCCCAACGCCGAGCTCGACGGGTTGTTCAGCCAGGCCGAAGAAGCCCTCTCGAGCTACCTCGCCGTCGTCGACAAGGGCATGTTCGACGCCAACCCCTTCACCCTCGAAGCGGCGGACTTCATCAACCAGGCCGAGCAGGCCGGGAGCCAGCTCGCGGTCCTGCAGACCGCGCTCGGTGAACGCCTGCGCCTGCGCCTCGGTGTGTTCCGTGGCGAGGCCGTCGCCAGCATGAGCGAAGTGATCGGCGGCTTCGCCGTGCTGACCTTGCTGGCGCTGTACATGCTGCTGTGCCTGAACGCGGCGATCCGCCGGGGCACCGCTGCCATCACCGAGGCTGCCGAGGGCTTGCGCGCCGGGGACCTGCGGGTCAATGCCGCCGTGCACGGCCGGGATGATCTGGCACAGATCGCCGAGGCCCTCAACGCCGCGCTGGTGCAGTTGCGCAACTCCCTGGACGGGGTGAACCGCGAAAGCCAGCAACTGGGTGGCACCGTGCGCCAGTTGAACGACCAGGCCGAGGAAACCCTTGTTTCGGTGGAGCAGCAGCAAGGCCAGGTCAGCCAGATTGCAGCCGCTGCCCATCAGTTGGCAGCCACGGCCCAGACGGTGGCGGAAAGCTGCGAAGGTGCCGCTGCCGACGCCCAGCAGACCCGCCAGATCGCCATGCAGAGCAACCAGCGCAGCGCCCGCACCGGGGCCAGCATGCGCGAACTCAGCAGCCGCCTCGGCGAGACGGTCACCGCCTTGCAGCAACTGCGCGAGCAGACCCAGCAGATCAACCGCGTGGTGGACGTGATCAAGGGCATTGCCGAGCAGACCAACCTGTTGGCCCTCAATGCTGCCATCGAAGCCGCCCGCGCCGGCGAACAGGGCCGAGGCTTCGCCGTGGTGGCCGACGAAGTGCGCAGCCTGTCCCAGCGCACCCAGGATTCCACCCAGGAGATCGGCGACACCGTCTCCAGCCTGCAAGGCGTGGTCGGTCAGGCCGTGGCGCTGATGGAGGCCGCCTACCGCCAGGCCGAGGGCGACGTCGGCAGCGTGTTGAGCATGGGTGATGACCTGTCGGGGATCGCCGACGCCGTGCAACGGGTGAGTGACCGCCTGGCGCAGATCGCCACCGCCGCCGAACAGCAGGCGGCCACCGCCGACGAGGTCAGTGGCAACATCCAGCAGGTGGACCGGGCCGCCGCGCTGCTGCTGGGCGGAGCGCGCTCGGTGCAGAGTGTGGCCGAACAACTGCGCCTGGGCAGTCAGGCCCTGCACGACAACACCTCGCGCTTCCGCCTGGGGTGAGCCGCTAGCCGCGCCAGAATGGCTTGAGCCCTTCCTCCAGCGCCTGGGCGCGGGTCAGGCCTATGTCCTTCAGGGCATGCTCGTCCAGCTCCAGCAGTGCCTTGCGGGTCGTCAGGCGCAGCCAGAAGCGCTGCCAGGTACTGCCGGGCAGGCGCACCGATGCGGCAGTGCGTTCGCCGGCCTGCATCAGTTCCTGTGGGTGAAGGGTCAGCCGTACATCGCTCAAGCCGCTCATCTCCTGACTCCTGGCGTTTTGGGGGTGAAGCCATTGTCCGGCGACGGGGGCTGTTCGATACAGATTCAAGATTGAAGGATTTTCTTCATACAGATTGCCGGGATCGGCATCTGAATCCACAATCGGCGGCGAATCTGTATGGTCGGCGGCCACGTGTGAGTCGCCAGGGAGAACAGCATGACGCTCTACAGCCAGCTCGCCGAAACCCTGGGTGAGCGCATCGAGCAGGGCTACTACCGCCCCGGCGACCGCCTGCCCTCGGTGCGCGCCCTGAGCCAGGAGCACGGCGTCAGCCTCAGTACCGTGCAGCAGGCCTACCGGGTGCTGGAGGACCAGGGCCTGGCGGAGCCCCGGCCCAAGTCCGGCTACTTCGTCTCTCTGCGCCGGCAGATGCCCGAGTTGCCCGCCGTGGCGCGGGCCGCCCAACGGCCGGTGGAGGTGTCGCAGTGGAGTGACCTGCTGGAGCTGGTGCGTCGCGGCGCGCGGGATGGACTGGTGCAACTGGGGCGCGGTATGCCCGACATCACCAGTCCCACCCTGCGCCCACTGCTGCGCAACCTGGCCCAGGCTGCCCGGCGCAGCGATCTCGGCGGGTTGTATTACGACAGCCTGCAGGGCTCCCAGGCGCTGCGCGAACAGGTCGCGCGCCTGCTGCTGGACAGCGGCAACCGCATCCCCGCCAGCGATCTGATCATCACCACTGGCTGCCATGAAGCGCTCTCCACGGCGATCCGCACCGTGTGCCAGCCTGGCGACATCGTCGCGGTGGACTCGCCCAGCTTCCATGGCGCCATGCAGGCCCTGAAGGGCTTCGGCATGAAGGCTCTGGAACTGCCCACCGACCCGCTCAACGGCATCAGCCTGGAGGCGCTGGAGATGGCCCTGGAGCAGTGGCCGATCAAGCTCATCCAGCTCACCCCCAGTTGCAACAACCCGCTGGGCTACATCATGCCCGAGGTCCGCAAGCGCGCCCTGCTGGAGCTGGCCCAGCGCTATGACGTGGCGATCCTCGAGGACGACGTCTACGGCGACCTCGCCTACCGCTACCCGCGCCCGCGCACCATCAAGTCCTTCGACGAGGACGGTCGCGTGCTGCTTTGCAGCTCCTTCTCCAAGACCGTCGCGCCGGGCCTGCGCATGGGTTGGATCGCCCCCGGGCGCTACTTCGACCGCCTGCTGCACATGAAGTACATCTCCTCCGGCGCCACCGCCACCCAGCCGCAACTGGCGCTGGCCGAGTTCATCGCCAGCGGCGCCTACGAACCCCACGTGCGGCGTATGCGCGCCCAGTACCAGCAGGGGCGCGACCAGATGATCGACTGGGTGATGACGCACTTCCCCGAGGGCACCCGCGTCAGCCGCCCCCAGGGCGGCTTCATGCTCTGGGTGGAGCTGGCGGCCGGCTTCGACACCCTGCGCCTCAACCGCGAGTTGCTGCAGGATGGGGTGCAGATCGCCCCCGGCAGCCTCTTCTCCGCCTCCGGCAAGTACCGCAACTGCCTGCGCATGAACTACGCCCCACGCCCCAGTGCCGCCCAGGAAGCGGCCGTACGCAAGGTGGGCGAGCGGGTGAAGGTGTTGATGGCGCAAAGCGAGGGTGCACAGGAGGAGGGCCCTGTGGGAGCGAATTCATTCGCGAGGGTATGAGCACCGATGGCTTCCGGCGTGCGATAGCAGTCCTACCCACTGATCCGATGTTTCCGGCGCTCACCCTTGCGACCGAACGGCCCTCGCCTGGCTAGAGTCCGATCTTTCCACCGGAAGAGGAGAGGCTCGTGGGCAGCCGTGATCTGCGCAAGGGACGTGTTTCCCAACTCGGCAGGGTCTATCTCGTTACCGCGACAACCGCTGATCGACGCCCGTTCTTTGCCCACTTCGCCCATGCCCGGTTGCTGGTCGGCGAGTTGAGGCGCCTGCAGCGCTTCGAGCTGGCGTACTCATTGGCCTGGGTGGTCATGCCCGATCACTTCCACTGGCTTATGCGGCTCGATGCACCGGTGTCGCTGTCTTCAGTGGTCAAGGTCTTGAAGGGGCGTACGGCCAGGCACCTGGGGCTGTTGATGGGAGAACGCTGTGCGGTCTGGCAGCCGGGTTTCCATGACCGGGCGTTGCGGCGCGAAAGTGAGCTGCTGCCGGTTGCGCGCTATGTGGTGGCGAACCCGCTGAGGGCTGGTTTGGTGAAACGCCTGGGTGATTACCCGCATTGGGATGCCATGTGGCTGTGAGTGCCTGGCGGCCCTTCGGGCCGCGTCGCGAATGAATTCGCTCCCACAGCTTCAGGGGAGTGCGCTCCGCTACTCCGTCTTCTCCCCACCCGCCAGATGCCCCGCCAGGGTACGCAGGGCGCCGAGCTGGCGGCAGATCAGGGCCAGTTCGGTCTGCACCAGGCGTACGCGCTCGTCCATGTCTTCCGGCAACTGCTCCAGTGTCTTGGCCAGGGCCTCTTCGCTATCGCTGTGGATGGCCACCGGCTGGCGCTGGGCCATGGCGGCGGCGATGGCTTCCAGGGTGGCGGCGATGCGTTCGCCGGCCTCGGCCAGGGCCGGCTCCAGCATCAGCGGCTCGGCACTGCGGTGGGCGCCGAGGGCGGAGAGGTAGCTGAGCAGGGTGTGGGACAGCACCAGAAAGCGGAAACCCATCTCGGCGTCCTTCCGGAAGTGCCCGGGTTCCATGAGCATGTTGGCCAGGGTAGTGGACAGCGCTGCGTCGGCGTTGTGGGCGTTGCGCCGGGCCAGGCGGTAGGCCAGGTCGTCGCGCTTGCCGCTGGTGTACTGCTGGAGGATCTGCCGCAGGTAGTGGGCGTTGTAGACCAGGGTGGTGGAGACCACTCGGTGCAACCCGCGACCCTGCCAGTCGGGGAGGATGAAGATCACCGCCAGGGCGGCGATCAGGCTGCCCAGCAGGGTATCCACCAGGCGCGGCACGAACAGGCCGTAGCTGTCGCCGACCTGGTTGAAGCAGAACAGCACCATCAGGGTGATCGCCGCCGTCGCCAGGGTGTAGCGGGTGGCGCGGTTGGTGAAGAAGATCACCCCGGCCACCACGGCGAACATCGATTGCACCAGGGCGCTGGGGAACAGGTCGAACAGTGCCCAGCCCAGGGCCAGGCCGATCACCGTACCGATGATCCGCTGCACCAACTTGCGCCGCGTGGCGCCGAAGTTGGGCTGGCAGACAAAGACCGTGGTCAGCAGGATCCAGTAGCCCTGGCTCGGGTGGATCAGGTGCAGCACGCCGTAGCCGGCGGACAGGGCGATGGCCATGCGCAGGGCATGGCGGAACACCACCGAGGTGGGGGTGAAGTTCTGCTTCAGGCGCTCCCAGACGTCCTTCAAGCCCTTGGGCGAGCGGTCCAGCAGGCTGCTGTCCTGAGCCTCGGCGAGGGCGTCGGGGTTGCTGGCGTCGGTCAGTAGCCGATCCAGGGTGGAGAGGTTGCTGGCCAGGGCGTTGAGCGAGCGCAGCAGGCCGCGCCAGGCCGGGTTGCTCTGGATGCGCAGGTGCTCCAGGGAGCGGTGCAGGTCTTGCAGGGCCTGGGTGCCGTCGTGGTACTCGAACGGCTGGCGCATCTGGATGGCCTGGCCCAGGGCCTGGCAGGCGCCGCCCTGCTGGCGCAGCAGGCGCTGGCAGCGGAACAGCACGTCGCTGTGGAAGAAGGCCTCGGCCAACTGGTTGTAGGGGTAGTGGGAGGAGCTGGCGCGCTCGTGGATGTCCTGGGCCAGGAAGTACAGCTTCAGGTAGCGGCTGACCTTGGGCCGCGGCCGGGCGTTGCCGACCCGGTGCAGGATGATTTCCTTGGCGGCGTTGAGCGCGCTGACCACCTTGCCGTTCTGCTGGGCCAGCTCCAGGCGCTTGGCCTCTACGTCCAGCTCCCGCAGGGGCTCGAACAGGCTGGACTTGAGCTTGAGGTACTGCCCCAGCTCGCGGTAGAGCCGCGCCAGGCTCTGCTGCACTGGCTGGTGGGTGAACAGCGCCTGCCAGATCACCGAGAGCAGGCCGTACCAGGCGGCGCCGCTCACCAGCAGTGCCGGTTCGCGCCAGAGGTCGTCGGGCACGCCATTGCGCTGGTCGACGCCGATCATGCTGTAGATCGACAGGATCAGCGTCGCCGAGGCGATGGTGGCGTAACGCTCGCCCAGTGCGCCGAGCATGGTCAGGCCGAAGCTGGCCAGCGCCAGGGCGGCGACGAACAACCAGGGGTAGGGGAACAGCAGCTCCACCGAGAGCGAAGCGATGCTGAAGCAGCCCAGGGTCACCAGCAGCGCCTGGATACGCCCTTGCCAACTGTCGTCAGTTTCCGCGAGGGCGCTGGCGATGATGCCGAGGAACAGCGGGATGAGGGCGTCCATCCGGTCCAGGGACCAGCACAACGCCATGCTGCCGGTCAGCGCAATGGAGACCCGCAGGCTGTAGCTGAACTTGTCCTGGGCCCAGAGGCGGCGCAGGGAATGGCTGAACGACGTAGCGGACATGGTGGCCTTGTGAGCGGGCGATTCGGAACGGCAGCCGCATAGAGCGGCCTGCCTGAGGTTACCGCTTGGATGTTTCCCGGGCGAGGTGGGTTACAGCGATACGCCGCGTTTGTGCAGTGCCTGGCGCCGGTGGGCATGCTGGCGTCAGGCGATTGTTCGGCGCCTCCGTCTGAAGCGGTCTACCCTGAGAAGGTGGCCTCCCGGGTGCTGCCGTCTCTGCCTGGAAGTGGGACTCTCCTATGACCAAGACTCTTCGCTTGCTGTTCCTGTTCTTGCTGCTGGGTGCGGCTGGCCTGCGCGCCGAGCCGCTGCGGCTGGCCGGTGACGTCTGGCCGCCCTTCACCGATGCGCGCTTGCCGGGAAATGGCCTCGCCGTGCAGTTGGTGGAGGCCGCCCTGCAGCGCGCCGGCTACACCACGAAGTACTTTGAGGTGCCCTGGGCCCGAGTGCTGCAGGGCGTGCAGGTGGGTGACTATGACGTGGTGGTGAGCGCCTGGTACAAGGACGACCGGGTGGTCTATGGGCTGTACTCCGAGCCTTACCTGGTCAACCGTATCCGCTTCGTGCAGCGCCGCGGCGCCGGTCTCCACTACACGAAGCTGGATGACCTGTTGCCCTACAGCCTGGCGGTGGTGCGCGGCTATGCCTATTTCCCTGGCTTCGACCAGGACGCCCGCCTGAAACGGCTGCCGGTGGTGGGCTTCGAGATGGGCGCGCGGATGGTGGCGGCGGGGCGGGTGAACCTGACCCTGGAGGACGAGCTGGTGGCCCGCTACCACTTCGGCCGTGGGCTCAAGGGCATTCGTGATGAGCTGGAGTTCCTGCCGCAACCACTGTCGGAGAACAACCTGGCGATCCTCGTGCGCCGCAGTCTGCCCCAGCACCGTGAGGTGGTGGAGCGTTTCAACCGGGCATTGCAAGAGATGCGCGAGGACGGCACCTACCAGCGCATCCTCGACGCTCAGGGGCTCTGAGCGCCTGCTCCAGCGCGAAGCAGGTCTGAGCGTCAGAGCAGGGTGCGCCCGCGCCCCTGGCTCTTGGCTTCGTAGAGGCGCTGGTCGGCTTTCTGCAGCAGGGCTTCCAACTCCTCCGGCTCGCCGTGGTAGACCCCTGCGCTGAACGACAGCGGCGGTGCCTCATCGGCATAGCGCAGCCGTGCGCAATTGCGCCGCAACTGGTCCAGCGTCGCCTGAACGGTCACGCCGTCGGCGTCGCTGAGCAGGGCGAACTCCTCGCCGCCCAGGCGGCCCAGCACGGCATCGGGGAAGCTGTGGCGGAACACCTTGGCGAACATCACCAGGGCGGTGTCGCCGCTGGCGTGGCCGTAGTCGTCGTTGATGCGCTTGAAGAAGTCCAGATCGATCATCGCCACGCTGATCGGCTGGCTGTTGCGCCGGGCCTGCTGCAGGCGTTCGGCGCACTGCTCGTAGAACGCACGGCGGTTGAACAGCTCGGTGAGCGAGTCGTACAGCGCGGCCTGGCGCAGGGCCTTGAGCATGTCGCGGCGCTCCAGGCTGAACATCACCCGGCAGTTCAGCTCCTCGGTGCAGAAGGGCTTGCGCAGGAAGTCATCGGCACCGTGCTTGATGAACATGGCGCTGAGCGAGCCCTTTGCGTCGGCCGACAGGCCGAGGATGATCAACTCGTTGCGGCGCATCTTCTGGCGCAGGGTCTTCACCAGCTCGAAGCCGCTGATACCGGGCATGCCGTGGTCAACCAGCAGCAGGTCGATGTCGGTCTGCTCCTGGAGGATGCGCAAGGCCTCGTCGCCGTCGCAGGCTTCGATCACCTGGTACTGGTGGGGTGTCAGCACCCGGCGGACGAACTTGCGGGTGGCGTCGGAATCCTCGGCCACCAGGATCTTCACCCCGCGGTTGCGCTCCAGGCGGTGCAGCAGGCGGAAGGCGTACTCGTAGGAGTGCTGACTTTCCTTGAGCACGTAGTCCACCACGCCCTTGAGCAGCAGGTTGTCGCGGCGTTGCTCGTCGTAGGAGCCGGTGAGGACGATGCAGGGCACGGCATGGCGCAGCACCAGATCGACCACCTCGCCGTCCGGGGCATCCGGCAGGTTGAGGTCGACGATGGCGGCGAAGAACAGCGCGGCCGAGGTTTCCAGCAGCACTTCGGCCTCGCCCATGCTGGCGCAGAACAGCGGCTGCAGGTCCGGCTCCTGGCGGAACAGGTGCTCCAGGATCTTAAGGACCAGCGGGCTGTCTTCGATGACCAGAATGTTGCGCACTACTTGCTCCATTGCCTCGACGACAGGCACGTTGTCGCCAGCGCTGTGTTTCGATCGATCCGTTCCGGGGTGTCGCTAGAGGAGGCGCACCTTGAAGACACGCCCCTTGATCCGGCCTTCCGCAAGACGCTGGAGTGCCTGGCGGGCAATGCTCCTGTCCACGGCCACGAAGGCCTGGAAGTCGAAGATGGCTATCTTGCCCACCTGCGTGCCGGGAATTCCAGCCTCGCCGGTGAGTGCGCCGAGGATATCCCCAGGGCGAACCTTGTCCTTGCGCCCTCCACTGATACACAGCGTAGCCATAGGTGGCAGAAGCGGCTCGCGATTCTTCACCACTAATTCATCCAGGCGCTGCCAGTTCAGCGGCGCCTGCTGCAGGGCTTCGATGGCCGACGCTCGGCTGGCCTCGGCCGGGGCCACCAGGCTCAGGGCCAGGCCCTTCTCCCCGGCACGGCCGCTGCGGCCGACGCGGTGGATGTGCACTTCGGCATCGCGGGACAGCTCGACGTTGATCACCGCTTCCAGCCCGGCAATGTCCAGGCCACGGGCGGCGACGTCGGTGGCCACCAGCACGCAGAGGCTGCGATTGGCGAACAGGGTCAGCACCTGGTCGCGGTCGCGCTGCTCCATTTCGCCGTGCAGGCTCTGTGCCGAAATACGCAGGGACTGCAGGTGTGCCACCAGCTCCTGGCACTGCTGCCGGGTCTGGCAGAAGGCGATGCAGGACTGCGGGCGCACGTGCATGAGCAGGTGGGCCACGGCTTCGAAGCGCTGGCGCGGGTCGATCTCGTAGAAGCGCTGCTCGATCTGCTGGTCGTCGTGCCGCGACTCCACTTCGACCCGCTGCGGGTCACGCAGGAAGCGCGAGGCCAATCGGCCGATGCCATCGGGGTAGGTGGCGGAAAACAGCAGGGTCTGGCGCTTGGCCGGGGCCAGGCTGACGACTTCCTCGATGGCTTCGATGAAGCCCATGTCGAGCATGCGGTCGGCCTCGTCCAGCACCAGGGTGCGCAGGCCGTCGAGCACCAGGCTGGCCCGGCGAAGGTGCTCCAGCACACGGCCCGGTGTGCCGACGACGATGTGCGCGCCGTGCTCCAGGGAGCCGATCTGCGGGCCCAGCGGCATGCCGCCGCACAGGGTGAGGATCTTGATGTTGTCTGCCGCACGGGCCAGCCGGCGCAGTTCCTTGGCCACCTGGTCGGCCAGTTCGCGGGTGGGGCATAGCACCAGGGCCTGGCAGCCGAAGAAGCGCGGGTTGAGCCCTTCCAGCAGGCCGATGCCGAAGGTGGCGGTCTTGCCGCTGCCGGTCTTTGCCTGGGCGATCAGGTCACGGCCCTGGAGGATCACGGGCAGACCGAGGGCCTGGATGGGCGTTGTCTCCCGGTAGCCGAGGGCCTCGAGGTTGGCCTGCATGGCGGCGGACAGGGGAAGACTGCTGAAGGGTAGGGTGCTCACGGAGGGGGCCTGGTGGGTCATCTGGGCGCGCAGTTTAGCAGGATGAAGAGTCATCACCGCCGGCCGTTGGCGACCGGCGGCGGGGTTTCAGTGGCCGCCGTCGTCCACCGGGCGGACGACGCGGCCACTGTCGGCGGGCAGTTGCAGGAAGATCGCCGCCGCCATCAGGGTCAGCACGCCGACGCACAGGTAGGTGGCCTGGAAGGCTTCCAGCACGCTCTGGGCGTCGGGCTTGCCGAAGCCGCCGAGCAACGCGGCGGCCACGGCAACGCCGAGGCCCATGGACAGTTGCATCACCACCGAGAGCAGGCTGTTGCCGCTGCTGGCCTGCTGGTCGTCGAGGTCCAGCAGGGTCACGGTGTTCATGGCGGTGAACTGCATCGAGTTGACTGCACCGAGGGCAGCGAGCTGGGCCAGCAGCAGCGGGTAGGGCGTGCTGGCGTCTACCAGGGCCAGGCTGGCGATCAGGCCGCCAAGCAGGGCGGTGTTGCCCAGCAGCAGGCGGCGGTAGCCGAGGCGGTCCAGCAGTGGCTTGGCCAGGGGTTTGGCGAGCATGGCCGAGAGCGCCAGGGGGATCAGCGTCATGCCCGCCTGGGCCGGGCCGAAGCCCAGCGCCACCTGCAGCAGTAGCGGGGTGAGGAACGGCAGGGCGCCGCTGCCCAGGCGCGAGAACAGGTTGCCGAGGATGCCGGCGGCGAAGGTGCGGGTGCGGAACAGCGAGGGTGGGAACAGCGGCCGCTCGATCTGCATGGCGTGCAGCCAGTAGGCCGCCAGGCAGGCGATGCCGGCGAACAGCAGGAGCATCACCCGCACGTGGGGCAGGTGCAGTTCGCCCAGGCCTTCCAGGGCGATGGTGATCAGCACCATCGCCGTGCCGAACAGCAGGAAGCCGCGCAGGTCCAGGCGCACCGGGCCGCTGCTGCGCAGGTCCGGCAGAAAGCGCCCGGCGGCGTAGGCGCCGAGCAGGCCCACCGGCAGGTTGATGAGGAAGATCCAGTGCCAGGTGGCGTATTCCACCAGCCAGCCGCCAAGGGTCGGGCCTATCAGTGGGCCGAGCAGGCCGGGCAGGGTGACGAAGCTCATGATCCGCACCAGCTCGGTGCGCGGGTAGCTGCGCAGCACCATCAGCCGGCCCACGGGCATCATCAGGGCGCCGCCCAGGCCTTGCACCACCCGCGCCACCACCAGTTGGCCGAGGGTGTTGGAGAGGGCGCAGGACAACGAGCCGAGGGTGAACAGCAGCACCGCCCCGAGGAACACCTGACGGGTGCCGAAGCGGTCCGCCAGCCAGCCGGAGGCGGGGATCAGCAGGGCCACGGTGAGCATGTAGGCGATCACCACCGACTGCATGCGCAGCGGGTCTTCGGCGAGGTCGCGGGCCATGGTGGGCAGGGCGGTGTTGAGGATGGTGCCGTCCAGGGCCTGCATGAAGAAGGCGATGGCCACGAGCCAGGGCAGCAGGCGGGCGGTGCGGGAATCGAGCGGTGGTGAGGCGGGCATGGGAATCCTCGAGAGGATGACCCGGGGACTTTAGGCTGGCAGGAGAGCGCTGTCATCCGTTGCCCGCCACGGCTGCGCCGTGGCGGGCGTCGGGTCAGCTCGCCTTGCGCTGCGGCTCGGTGCGCACGGGGGCGTCACCGGCCACGTAGTACGCAGCGGTGCTGCGTGGCAGCGGTTGGCGGCCACGGATTTTGTCGGCGATCTTCTCGGCCATCATGATGGTGGTGGCGTTGAGGTTGCCGGTGATGATCTCCGGCATGATCGACGCGTCCACCACCCTCAGGCCTTCCATACCGTGTACGCGGCCCTGGCCATCCACCACCGCCATGTCGTCGGTGCCCATCTTGCAGGAGCAGGAGGGGTGGAACGCGGTTTCGGCATGGTTGCGGATGAATTCGTCCAGCTCGGCATCGGTCTGCTTGTCCGCGCCCGGGCTCAGCTCGCGACCGCGATAGGGGTCGAGGGCCGGCTGGGCCATGATTTCGCGGGTGATGCGGATGCCGTCGCGGAACTCCTGCCAGTCCTGCTCGTGGGACATGTAGTTGAACAGGATGCTCGGGTGCTGGCGCGGGTCGCGGGACTTCACATGGATACGACCGCGGCTCGGCGAGCGCATGGAGCCCATGTGCGCCTGGAAGCCGTGCTCCTGCACGCCCTTGCTGCCGTTGTAGTTAATCGCCACCGGCAGGAAGTGGTACTGGATGTTGGGCCAGGCGAACTCGGGGCGGGTGCGGATGAAGCCACCGGCCTCGAACTGGTTGCTGGCGCCCAGGCCCTTGCCGAGGAACAGCCACTCGGCACCGATGGCCGGCTGGTTCCACCACTTGGTGGCCGGGTAGATGGAGACCGGCTCCTTGCAGGCGTACTGCAGGTACAGCTCGAGGTGGTCCTGCAGGTTGGCGCCGACGCCGGGCAGGTCGTGGACAACCGGGATGTCGAGGCTGCGCAGCAGGTTGCTGGGGCCGACGCCGGAGCGTTGCAGCAGTTGCGGCGAGGCGATGGCGCCGCTGCAGACGATCACTTCACGGCGGGCGTGGGCGGTGATGCGCTGGTCGCTGTCGCCCTTGAGGTAGTCAACGCCGATGGCGCGCTTGCCGCTGAACAGCACGCGGTCGGTCAGGGCGTGGGTGACGATGGTCAGGTTCGGGCGGTTGCGCGCCTGGTCCAGGTAGCCACGGCCGGTAGCGGCACGGCGGCCTTTCGGGGTGACGGTGCGGTCCATGGGGCCGAAGCCTTCCTGCTGGTAGCCGTTGAGGTCATCGGTACGCGGGTAGCCGGCCTGTACGCCGGCCTCGACCATGGCGTGGAACAGCGGGTTGTTGCCGTTCTTCGGCGTGGTGACGCTCACCGGGCCGTCGCCGCCGTGGTAGTCGTTGGGGCCGATGTCGCGGGTCTCGGCCTTGCGGAAGTAGGGCAGGCAGTCGAGGTAGGTCCAGTCTTCCAGGCCCGGGGCCTTGGCCCAGGTGTCGAAATCCAGGGCGTTGCCGCGGATGTAGCACATGCCGTTGATCAGCGAGGAGCCACCCAGGCCCTTGCCGCGCCCGCATTCCATGCGGCGGTTGTTCATGTAGGGCTCGGGGTCGGTCTCGTAGGCCCAGTTGTAGCGGCGGCCCTGCAGCGGGTAGGCGAGGGCGGCGGGCATCTGGGTGCGGAAGTCGAAGCGGTAGTCGGGGCCACCGGCTTCCAGCAGCAGGACGCTGACGTCGGCGTCTTCGGTCAGGCGGGTAGCCAGTACGTTACCGGCCGAGCCGGCACCGACGATGATGTAGTCGAATTCCATGGGTCATCCTCCGGATGGGCTGCGGGCTGCAAGCGCCGGGCCGCACCGTGTGCGGCGCGCGGGCTTGCAGCCGAGTCGCTTGAGGCTTGCGGGGGCTGGGTCAGAACACCGAGGCGTAGTCGCCGAGCTCCACCTGCACGGACTTGATGCGGGTGTAGTGGGCCAGGGTGGTGATGCCGTTCTCGCGGCCGACGCCGGATTGCTTGTAGCCACCCACCGGCATCTCGGCGGGGGATTCGCCCCAGGTGTTGATCCAGCAGATGCCGGCTTCCAGCTTGTGGATCACACGGTGGGCGCGGGCCAGGTCGCGGGTGACGACGCCGGCGGCCAGGCCGTAGTCGGTGTCGTTGGCGCGGCGGATCACTTCGTCTTCGGTTTCGTAGGTGAGGATGCTCATCACCGGGCCGAAGATTTCCTCGCGGACTATGGTCATGTCGTCGGTGCAGTCGGCGAACACGGTGGCGGCCACATAGGCGCCCTTGGCGAACTCGCCTTCGGTCACACGCTCACCGCCGATCACCAGGCGTGCGCCTTCCTTGCGGCCGGCCTCGATGTAGCCGAGCACGCTTTCCATGTGGGCGAAGCTGGTCAGCGGGCCGAAGTTGGTGCTGGCCTGCTCCGGGTTGCCCAGGCGGATGCGCTTGACGCGCTCGACCACCTTGGCTTCGAAGGCTGCAGCCAGGGATTTGGGCACGAACACGCGGGTGCCGTTGGTGCAGACCTGGCCGGAGCTGAAGAAGTTGGCCATGACGGCGATGTCGGCGGCGCGGTCAAGGTCGGCGTCGTCGAAGATGATCAGCGGCGACTTGCCGCCCAGTTCCATGGTCACTTCCTTCAGCGAGGAGCTGGAGGCGCTGGCCATGACCTTCTTGCCGGTGGAGGTGCCGCCGGTGAAGGAAATCTTCTCGATCAGCGGGTGCTCGGTCAGCCACTGGCCGACTTCACGGCCGCTGCCGGTGAGGACGTTGAACACGCCATCCGGCACGCCGGCTTCGGTGTAGATCTCGGCCAGCTTGAGGGCGGTCAGCGGGGTGACTTCGCTGGGCTTGAAGATCATGGCGTTGCCGGCGGCCAGGGCCGGGGCGGATTTCCACATGGCGATCTGGATCGGGTAGTTCCAGGCGCCGATGCCGGCGACCACGCCGAGCGGCTCGCGGCGGGTGTAGACGAAGCTGGTTTCGCGCAGGGGGATCTGCTCGCCTTCCAGGGCGGGGATCAGGCCGGCGTAGTACTCGATCACGTCGGCGCCGGTGACGATGTCCACTGCCTGGGTCTCGGCCAGTGGCTTGCCGGTGTCGAGGGTTTCCAGCGCGGCCAGCTCATCGTTGCGCTCGCGCAGGATGTCCACGGCACGGCGCAGGATGCGCGAACGCTGCATGGCGGTCATGGCGGCCCAGACCTTCTGGCCCTCGACGGCACTGGCGACGGCGCGCTCGACGTCGTCCTTGCTGGCGCGCTGGACGTTGGCCAGGACTTCGCCATTGGCGGGGTTGATGGTTTCGAAGGTGGCGCCGCTGGTGGCTTCGACGTAGCGACCGCCGATGTAGAGCTTCTGTTCTTCGAATCGGGCCATGGGGATCGTCCTCTCAGGTCTCGTTACGCAGGCGGGGGGCCTTTCGCCCCTTTCTCGTGATTCCAGGACGGCAAAAGGCCGCCCGATCAGGGTGAAAACGAGCCTACTTTATTTTTATTGAACGTTCAAACAACAAAGAATAAGCTGCGCGGCATGGACCGATGTGCGGCAGTTCGCCGCACCCTGTCCAGGCCGCAATGCAGAGGCTTCGCCGGGGTTCATGAGCGGGTCGGGCAGGGCGGCGCGGGTCTGTGGTTGCGCCGACAGGCGCGTGCCTTAACTGCCTTGGAGCTCTGCTGTCCATGAGTACCGCCTCTTCCCACCCCGGCCACGGTGTGCAGCCGCGGCTGAATCCCGTGGTGTTCTTCGGATCGACGGCGTCGATCCTGCTGCTCACCCTCGTGCTGATCCTCTTCCCCGAACAGGCCGGCCTCTGGCTCGGCAAGGCCCAGGCCTGGCTGTCCCGCAGCTTCGGCTGGTACTACATGCTGGCGATCGGTGCCTACCTGTTCTTCGTGCTCTACGTGGCCTTCTCCCGCTACGGCAACCTGCGCCTGGGGGCGGACGGCGAGCGTCCCGACTTCAGCTACGGCGCCTGGGCGGGGATGCTGTTCTCCTCGGGCATCGGCATCTCGCTGCTGTACTTCGCGGCGTCCGAACCGCTGGACCACCTCTACAACCCGCCGGAAGGCGAGGCGGGCACCCAGCACGCCGCGCGCCAGGCGTTGCAACTGACCTTCCTCCATTGGGGCGTGCACGGTTGGGCGATCTATGCGCTGGTGGGCCTGGCGGTCGGCTACTTCGCCTACCGCCACAATCAGCCGCTGGCGTTGCGCTCGGCGCTCTACCCGCTGTTCGGCGAGCGCCTGATGAAGGGGTCGGTGGGCAATGCGGTGGACTGCTTCGGCATCTTCGTCACCCTGCTGGGCCTGGTGACCAACCTGGGCATCGGCTCGCTGCAGGTCTCCTCCGGCCTGGAGTACCTGTTCGGCTACCCCCACAGCCAGACCGCGTTGCTGGCGGTGATCCTGGTGATGAGCCTGGTGGCGACCCTGGCTGCCGTGTCGGGCATCGAGAAGGGCATCCGCCGGCTGTCCAACCTCAACATCATCCTGTTCAGCGGCCTGCTGCTGTTCGTGCTGTTGGCGGGCAATACCCTGCACCTGCTCAACAGCCTGGTGCAGAACCTGGGCGACTACCTCAACGGCCTGGTGCTGAAGACCTTCGACCTCTATGTCTACACCGGCCAGAGCGGCAAGAGCGAAGCCTGGATGGGCCTGTGGACCCTGTTCTACTGGGCCTGGTGGATTTCCTGGGCGCCCTTCGTCGGCATGTTCATCGCCCGTATCTCCCGTGGGCGTACTGCCCGTGAGCTGGTGTGCGGCGTAATGCTGATCCCGCTGGGCTTCACCCTGGCCTGGCTGTCGGTGTTCGGCAACAGCGCGCTGGACCTGGTGATGCAGCAGAACGCCGTGGAGCTGGGCAAGGCCGCGCTGGAGCAGCCGTCCATGTCCATCTACCTGCTGCTGGAGCATTACCCGATGGCCAAGGTGGTGATCGGCCTGTCCATCTGCGTGGGCTTCGTGCTGTTCCTCACCCCGGCCGACTCCGGCTCGGTGATGCTGGCCAACCTGTCCCGCAAGGGTGGCGAGCTGGACGAGGACGCGCCGAACTGGCTGCGCATCTTCTGGTCCGTGGTGATCACCCTGGTGACCATCGGCCTGCTGTTCGCCGGCAACTTCACCGCCATGCAGACGGTGGTGGTGCTGGCGGGGCTGCCGTTCTCGGTGGTGCTGCTGCTGTACATGTTCGCCTTGCTCAAGGCGATGCGCGCCGACCTTGACGGCGAGTCGCTGGAACGCCGCTCGCCGGTATCGGTGCCCGGCCCGGTCTGATCGGCCTGCCATGCAAAACGCCCTGGGGGAAACCCCGGGGCGTTTTCGTTTCAGGCGGGTGGCGTGTCGATGGGGGACGGAGCACCACGGATCAGCGAGCGGCCTTGGCCAGTTGCTGGTCCAGGTAGTCGTAGGCGATGTGCAGGGACTGCCGGGTGTCGGCTTCGCCGGAGAGGGCACTGCGCAGCCACAGTCCGTCGATCAGTGCTGCCAGGCCGCGGGCGGCCGCGCGAGCGGTCTGGACGTCCAGCACCCTGCGCAGCTCGCAGCAGAGGTTGGAGTAGAGGCGGTGATCGTTGACCCGCTGCAGGCGGCGCAGGGAGGGGTGGTGCATGCTGGCGGCCCAGAAGGCCAGCCAGGTCTTCATGGCCGGGCCGTTGACCTGGCTGTCGTCGAAGTTGCCTTCGATGATGGCCCGCAGGTGGGCGCGTGGGCTGCCGTCCACCAAGGCGGCGCGGCGCTCGCGCACTGCGGTGCTGAGCGCCTGCATCAGGTGGCGCATGGTGGCCTCGAGCAGGCCGTTCTTGTCCTTGAAGTAGTGGCTGATGATGCCGTTGGAGACGCCGGCGAGGCGCGCGATGTAGGCGATGCTGGCGTCGGCCATGCCGACCTTGTCGACGGCCTCGAGGGTGGCATGGATCAGTTGCGAGCGGCGGATCGGCTGCATTCCGACCTTGGGCATCGGGGATTTCCACCATTTTGTGTGGGTATCGGGAAGGCGGAGTCTAGGGCGTAATTAATTGATTGATCAATCAGCGTTGTCGTCGCAGGCGGGTAGGGGCCGAGGTGCCCGGTGATGGGGCGGTTTTGCCCTGCAGGGCATCCAGGCGCCGGGGCACGGCCCATGAAAAAGCCCCCGACGGCAGGGCCGGCGGGGGCTTGGGCGAGCGTGGCGCGGCTTACTTCAGCCACTCCTCCACGCGCTGCGGGTTCTTGGCGATCCAGGCCTTGGCGGCGTCTTCCGGTTTGGCGCCTTCGCGGATGGCCAGCATCACGGCACCGACTTCCTCGCCGCTCCAGGAGAATTTCTTCAGGAAGGCGGTGGCATCGGCCGCCTTGGCTTCCAGGCCCGGGTTGGCCACGGTGTCGACGTGCTCGTCATCGCCGAAGACCTTCTTCGGGTCTTCGAGGAAGCGCAACTTCCACTTGGCGAACATCCAGTGGGGAATCCAGCCGGTCACCACGATGGGCTTCTGCGCCTTCTCGGCGCGGGTCAGGGCGGTGGCCATGGCCGGGCCGGAGCTGGGCATCAGCTTGATGTCCAGGTTGTATTGCTTGATCGCGTCTTCGGTGCGGCGCATCACGCCGGCACCGGTGTCGATCCCGGTGATCTTGCCGTCGAAATCGGCCTTGTAGGTGTTCAGGTCTTCGATGGATCTGGCCTGGACGTAGTCCGGCACGATCAGGCCGATCTTGGCCCCTTTGTAGTTGGAACCGAGGACGACCACCTTGTCCTTGAGCTTCTCGTAGTACTCGCCGTGTGTGGCCGGCAGCCAGGCCGAGAGGGTGGCGTCCAGGTCACCCCGGGCCACGCCCTGCCACATGATGGCGGGCTCGACCGGTTTGAGGTCGACGCTGTAGCCGAGCCGCTCCTTGAGGATCTCGCCGGCAACATGGGTGGCGGCGACGCTGTCGTCCCAGCCGTTGACATAGCCGATCTTCAGGGTGGGTTTGTCAGCGGCATGGGCCGTGCCGAGGCCAAGGGCCAGGGCGGCGATGCCGACGGATTGCAGACACAGGGACTTCAGCTTTCGCATACGTATTGCTCCATCAGGTGGGATTGGCAGCAGTGCTACGTTGGAGGCCTGAACCCGTTCTTGGGCGGGCTTGGCGAGTCCGCGCACCGTGGCCGGGCAGCCACGGTGGCGGAAAGGGAAGTCAGAGACCGAGGTGCTTCTTGACGGCGGCGGCGCCGTCCTGACCGTCGAAGGTGGTGACGCCGTCGAGCCACTTGTCGAGCGCGGCGGGGTTGGCTTTGAGCCAGGTGGCGGCGACCTTCATCGGGTCTTCCTTCTTCAGGATGTTCTCCATCAGCTGGCTTTCCATCTCGACGGTGAACTGCAGGTTGTTCAGCAGCTTGCCGACGTTGCTGCAGCGCGCCTCGTAGTCCGGCGGTACCACGGTGTAGACCTTGGCTGCGCCGTAGTCGGGGCCGAACACGTCATCGCCACCGGAGAGGTAGGTGATGTCGAACTGGGTGTTCATCGGGTGCGGGGCCCAGCCGAGGAAGACCACCGGCTCCTTCTTCTTGATGGCGCGTTGTACCTGCACCAGCATGCCCGCCTCGGAGGACTCGACCATGCGGAAGCCGCCCAGCTCGAACTGGTTGCTCTTGATCATCCTGTCGATCAGCAGGTTGCCGTCGTTGCCCGGCTCGATGCCGTAGATCTTGCCACCCAGCTGGTCTTTGAACTTGGCGATGTCCTGGAAGCTCTTCAGGCCGGCCTCGGCCGCGTAGGTGGGTACGGCCAGGGTGTACTTGGCGCCTTCGAGGTTGGCGGTCGGCAGCACCTTCACGCCGTTGTCCTTGGTGAAAGGCTCGATCACCGCATCCATCGACGGGGCCCAGTAGCCCAGGAACGCATCGATCTGCTTGTTCTTCACGCCGGTGAAGGCGATCGGCACCGAGGCCATGATCTTGCGCGGGTTGTAGCCCAGGCCCTCGGTCAGCACCATGGCTACGCCGGTGGTGGCGGAGATGTCCGCCCAGCCGATTTCCGCGAAACGTACCTGTTTGCAGCTTTCCGGTTCGCCGGCCCAGGCGCCTTGCATCAGCGCACAGGTCAGCAGGCCGATGCCCGCCATCTTCTTCATGTTCTTCATCAGCAACTCCCCTGGTACTCGTTGATTGGCGTTTCTTAGGACGGCTTCACCTGGCGCTGCAGTCGTGCCCGAGCGCTGAGCCAGCCGAACAGGCTGGTGCGGCCCTGGGCGCGCGGGGTGCCGAAACTCTCGGTGATGCGGTCGAGGATGATCGCCAGCAGTACCACGGCCATGCCGCTCTCGAAGCCCAGGCCGATGTCCAGGCGCTGGATGCTGGCGAGAACGTCGTTGCCCAGGCCGCCGGCACCGACCATCGAGGCGATGATCACCATCGACAGCGCCATCATGATGGTCTGGTTGACCCCGGCCATGATCGACGGCATCGCGTTGGGAAGCTGCACCTTGTATAGCAGTTGCCAGCTGGTGCAGCCGAAGGATTGGCCTGCTTCGACGATTTCCTTGTTCACCTGGCGGATGCCGAGGCTGGTCAGGCGCACTGCCGGGGGCATGGCGAAGATCACCGTGGCGATGATCCCCGGCACGCGGCCGAGGCCGAAGAGCATGGCGGCGGGAATCAGGTAGACGAACGCCGGCATGGTCTGCATGAAGTCGAGGATCGGCCGGATGATGATGGCCACGCGCTCGCTCTTGGCAGCCCAGATGCCCAGCGGGATGCCCAGCAGCAGGCTGATCAGGGTGGAGGAGAAGGTCAGGCCGAGGGTGACCACGGTCTGTTCCCAGAAGCCGGTGAGCACGATTAGCACCAGCGAGGCGGCGGTGAACAGCGCAAACTTCACACCGATGCGCCAGAGTCCGAGGCCGACGAACACGGCGATCAGCAGCCAGGCCGGGGGCCACATCAGGAAGCGCTCGATCAGCTCGGAGAAGCCGCTGACCACCGCGCCCAGGTTCTCGAAGGCGCCGCCGTAGTTTTCCAGCAGGTGCTGGACGACGTCGTTGACCCAACTGCCCAGATCCAGTTTCTCGCTCATCTCACACCCCCTGCAGCCGGCTCAGCAGGCGACCCTTGCTGATCGCCCCGGCATAGTGGCCCGCCTGGTCGATGACCGGGATGGGGCCTTCGTTGTCCACCAGGCGCTCGATCACCTGCTCCAGTGGCAGGTCCTCGGGCACCGGCACGATCTGCTTGAGCAGGTCCGGTTCGAGGCTGCGGGAGCGACCGTCCTCCACCAGCAGGGCGATCTTCTCCAGGCTGATGGAGCCGCGGAAGCGGTTGTCCTCGTCGACGATGAAGGCGTAGTGCTTGTCCATCGCCTGCAGTTCGCGGCACACCTGCAACGCATCGGGTGCCTTGCCGTTGTGCACGTAGAGCGGGACGCTGTCGGCCTTGAGCTGGCCGGCGGTGAGGTAGCGGCTGGTGTCGACGGTGTCGAAGAAATTGCGCACGTAGTCGTTGGCGGGCTTCTCGATCAGTTCCTGCGGGGTGCCGACCTGGATCAGCTTGCCGCCTTCCATGATGCCGATGCGCGAACCGATGCGCATGGCTTCCTCGATGTCGTGGGAGACGAAGATGATGGTGCGGCGATGGGTCTTCTGCAGCTCCAGCAGCACGTCCTGCATCTCGCGGCGCTTGAGCGGGTCGAGGGCCGAGAAGGCCTCGTCCATGATGATCATCGACGGGTCCACCGCCAGGGCGCGGGCCAGGCCCACGCGCTGCTGCATGCCGCCGGAGAGTTCGTGGGGGTACTTGTGGGCGAAGGGCGCCAGGCCCACCTGCTCCAGCACTTCCATGGCGCGACGCTCGCGCTCCTTCTTGCTCTTGCCGGCCACTTCCAGGCCGAAGGCGGCGTTGTCCAGCACGGTGCGCGAGGGCATCAGGGCGAAGGACTGGAACACCATGCTCATGTCGCGGCGACGCAGGTCGATCAATTGCGCCTTGGGCAGCTTGGCCACGTTCTGGCCGTCGATGAAGACGTCACCCGCGGTCGGTTCGATCAGACGGTTGATGAGGCGGATCAGGGTGGACTTGCCGGAGCCCGACAGGCCCATGAGGACGAAGATCTCGCCCTCTTCGACGCTGAACGAGACGTCGCTGACGCCGATCACCGCGCCACGTTCAGCGAGAATCCGTTCCTTGCTCCAGCCTTGCTTGAGCAGGTCGATGGCTTCTTGTGGCTGCTGGCCGAAAACCTTGTAGAGGTTCTGGACCACGATTTTTCCAGACTGCATGGGATCATTCCCCTTCGGTAGGCATCCTTGTCGGACACACGGGCTCGCGGGCTCCCATCCAGGGCGCGGCGCCAGGTGCTGTCGACTGTTCTTGCCTGTGTGGGTTTACTGGTTCCAGGGCCTGGCAGGGAGGCTGTGCGACGTCTAGCCGACGACCGGGTGCCCACGGATTCAGACAGCCACCCTCACCCCGCAGGGCATGGACGCCTGATCGATTCCTCGAGTTCCTGTCCTTCGTTTCGCTGAGTTGCAAACCGCTTTCCACACCCTCTGGCAGTGCTACGTGACCCGATCCCTGGGTCATTCCACACCTCGACCGGAGGTGCGCGTACATCCGAAATTTCTTGTAGGGCCGCGTCCCGTCAGGAGGGCGTGGCCGCTTTGTGTTCTTCGGTCCGGGGCGGAGGGCCCCGGTCTGCCGCACCTCCCTGGGAGCGTGGCAGCGACGAAATCGGCTGTCTCAACGATATAGCCTCGGCATACCGGCAATTGTCGGTTTACGACCCTGACGTGTTGGGCGACGACATCCGCCAATGGCGAAAAACCTTAACAGAAAGTTTTTGCCCCGCGCGACCGCTGGAACCCGCGCGGTGCCTGGCCTGCAGCCCTTGTGTGGGCTGCAGGCCAGGGCCGCCGGGGGCTGCGCTGGAATGGAAGGCGCGCCGACAATCAGGGTTCGGCGGCCAGGTGGAGGGTGGGGTCTGCCGGTTTTCCGTCGCGGGTGGTGACGCCTTCGAGCCAGCGCGCCAGGTCGGCGGGGTTCTCCTTCAGCCAGGCCTTGGCCTCGCGGCGACGGTTGGTGCTCTGGTTGAGCACCGCGCCCATCAGGTGGTTCTCCATGGCCAGGGAGAAGCGCAGGTTCTTCAGCAGGCGCCCGAGGTTCGGGCACTCCCTGGCCAGCCCCGCGCGGGTGTTGGTGTAGACGGTGGCACCGCCGAAGTTGGGGCCGAAGTAAGCGTCGCCGCCGGCCAGGTACTGCATCTCGAAGGCGTTGTTCATCGGGTGCGGCTCCCAGCCGAGGAACACCACCCACTGCTTGAGGTGCTCGGCGCGCTTCACCTGGGCCAGCATGCTGCTCTCGCTGGATTCCACCAGTTGGAAGTCACCGATGCCGAAGGCGTTCTCGCTGATCATGCGGCCGATCAGCTTGTTGCCGTCGTTGCCCGGCTCGATGCCGTAGATCTTGCCGCCCAGCTCCTTGCGAAAGCGCGCCAGGTCGGAAAAGTCCTTCAATCCGCCGTCCCACGCCGCCTTGTTCACCGCCAGGGTGTACTTGGCGCCTTCCAGGTTGGCACCCAGGGTGTCGACGCTGCCTTTCTCGCGGTAGGGGGCGATGTCGTTCTCCATGCTCGGCATCCAGTTGCCGAGGAACACATCGATCTTCTTGTCCGCCATGGCCTTGTAGGTGTCGGGCACGGACAGGCGCTTGACCTGGGTGTTGTAGCCCAGCTCGGTGAGCACGTAGCGGGTCACGGCGGTGGTGACGGTGATGTCGGTCCAGCCGACATCGGCGAAGCGAACGGTGGAGCAGGACTCCGGATCGGCGGCCTGGGCCAGCAGCGGAAAGCACAGCGCTGCGGCCAGGCCCCAGGTTTTTCTAGGGCTCATGGTCTTATCCACAGGGTGTTTCGGATGGGAAACCCGCGTGGCGAACGATGCGCTGCTGGCCGCTGCGGGGGCCTGGATCATGGCGCCGCAGACGCGCCGCTTTCTACGAAGCAGGTCGCAAGCAGGACGTCGCTGTCGTTTTTCGCTCGACCGACCGGTCGGCCCGGCGGCGCATTCGGACACGAGCAAGTCGGTGTGGGACGTTCGCCGCTCACGGAAATGCCGATGATGTGCGCGATGCAACCCAGTCAGCGGAGAGTCCCGTGGCCATCAGCGTGTTCGACCTGTTCAAGATCGGTATCGGCCCTTCCAGTTCCCACACCGTCGGGCCCATGCGCGCCGCCGCGCTGTTCGTCGGCGCCCTGCGCGAGCGCCACCTGCTGGAGCGTGTGCGCCGCCTGGAGGTGAACCTCTACGGCTCGCTGTCCGCCACCGGCGTCGGGCACGGCACCGATCGCGCGGTGATCATGGGGCTGATGGGGGAATGGCCCGACCAGATCGACCCGCAGCTCATCGCCCCGCGCATCGCCACGCTGATGGAACGCAACGAACTGCTGCTGGACGGTCGCCTGCCGGTGCCCTTCGTCTGGTCGCGGGACATGCGCCTGCTGGACGAGAACCTGCCCTACCACCCCAATGCCATGACCCTGGTGGCCCTCGACGAACACAGCGAGCTGCACCGTGACACCTATTACTCCGTCGGGGGTGGCTTCGTGGTGGACGCCGAGCAGGCCGCTTCCGGCCGCCTTGACCAGGACACCACCGCGCTGCCCTATGACTTCTCCAGCGGCGCCGAACTGCTGCAGCTCTGTCAGCGCCACGGCCTGCGCGTGTCCGAGCTGATGATGGCCAACGAGCGCGCCTGGCGCGGCGACGAGGCGATCCGCAGCGGACTGCTGCGCCTCTGGGCGGCCATGCGTGAGTGCGTGGAGAACGGCCTGCGCCACGAGGGCGTGCTGCCCGGCGGCCTCAACGTGCGCCGCCGGGCCGCGCGCCTGCACCGCAGCCTGCTGGACCTGGGCAAGCCCAACGTCATCGGCTCCACCATGAGCGCCATGGAGTGGGTCAACCTCTACGCCCTGGCGGTGAACGAAGAGAACGCCGCCGGTGGGCGCATGGTCACCGCGCCCACCAACGGTGCCGCCGGCATCGTCCCCGCCGTGCTGCACTACTACATGCGCTTCAACCCCGAGGCCTCCGATGACGACGTGGTGGCGTACTTCCTGGGTGCCGCCGCCGTCGGCATCCTTTGCAAGAAAAACGCCTCCATCTCCGGTGCCGAAGTGGGTTGCCAGGGCGAGGTCGGCTCCGCCTGTGCCATGGCCGCCGCCGGCCTGGCCGAAGTGCTCGGGGCCACGCCGGGGCAGTTGGAGAACGCTGCCGAAATCGCCCTGGAGCACAACCTCGGCCTCACCTGCGACCCGGTCGGCGGCCTGGTGCAGGTGCCCTGCATCGAACGCAACGCCATCGCCGCGGTGAAGGCCATCAACGCCGCGCAGATGGCCCTGCGTGGCGATGGCGAGCACTTCATCTCCCTCGACCGGGTGATCCGCACCATGCGCGACACCGGCGCCGACATGCACGACAAGTACAAGGAAACCTCCCGCGGCGGCCTGGCCGTCAGCGCCATCGAGTGCTGATTCGCCCGCGCCCCGGTCCCGGGCGTGCCGCTACCTTTTGGTGCGTCGCGCCCGAGAGGTGCTGTACGGGTTTCTGACTGACTGGTCATATTTTGCGTCGTTTGTCTGTTACGGCTCACATTCCCGGATGTAGCGGGGGTGACAGCAACCCTCCCATGCAGTGCTACCGAACACCCCAGGCACCAGGAACCACGCGGCCTGGCAGTCGCTATCAGAATGTTTCTGTCGCTCTCGCCTAGCCCCGCTGGCATGGGGTTTGGATGGGGCTGGGCGTTTTTATTGAATGGCCGAACAATTTAGGCATGACCTTTGCGTTGAATCGGCTGCAGTCATCTGGGTCAGTCGCGTACCAGAACCAATAAAAAGAGAACCTCGCAATGAAGGTTCAGAGCGTGTTTTAGCGTGAGGGTTTCGCAGATGTCACAGTCCACCACCGGCTCCCAGCCACAGAACCGCGTCCCCCAAACCATCGGCTTCCTGCTGCTGGACAACTTCACCCTGATCTCCCTGGCCTCGGCGGTTGAGCCGCTGCGCATGGCCAACCAGCTTTCCGGCAAGGAGCTGTACCGCTGGTACACCCTCAGCCAGGACGGCAAGCCGGTCAGCGCCAGCGACGGCCTGCAGATCACCCCCGACGCCAGCCTGGAGAACGCCCCGGCGCTGGATGCGGTGATCGTCTGTGGCGGGGTGGACATCCAGCACAGCGTGACCCGCGAACACCTGCACTGGCTGCAGGTGCAGTCCCGCCAGGGCCGCCAACTGGGCGCCGTGTGCACCGGTAGCTGGGCGCTGGCCAAGGCCGGGCTGCTGGACGGGTTCGACTGCAGCGTGCACTGGGAATGCCTGGCGGCCATGCAGGAAGCCTTCCCCCGTGCTGCCGTGACCACCCGCCTGTTCTCCATCGACCGCAACCGCAACACCTCATCCGGCGGCACCGCGCCGATGGACATGATGCTGCACCTCATCGGTCGCGAGCACGGTCGCGAGCTGGCGGCGGCGATCTCCGAGATGTTCATCTACGAGCGCATCCGCAACGAGCAGGACCACCAGCGCGTGCCCCTCAAGCACATGCTCGGCACCAACCAGCCGAAGCTGCAGGAAATCGTCGCACTGATGGAGGCCAACCTCGAAGAGCCCATCGACCTGGACGAACTGGCCTGCTACGTCGACGTCTCTCGTCGCCAGCTCGAGCGCCTGTTCCAGAAGTACCTGCACTGCTCGCCGTCGCGCTACTACCTCAAGCTGCGTCTGATCCGTGCGCGTCAGCTGCTGAAGCAGACCGCCATGTCCATCATCGAAGTGGCCTCGGTGTGCGGCTTCGTCTCCACCCCGCACTTCTCCAAGTGCTACCGCGAGTACTTCGGCATCCCGCCGCGTGACGAGCGCGCCGGCCAGAACGCCAACGTCGTCGCCCTGGTGCCGCTGCCGGAAGACCTGCGCCGCCCCTCCACCGCCGGCGTCGCCCTCAGTCGCGCGCAGAGCGAATCCACCTTCGCCAGCGTTCGCCTGTAACCCACCCGGGGCCGCCCAGCGGCCCCGTTCCCCAAAACGTCTCCGTAGTCCTCGTAGCCCGGGCTTCAGCCCGGGAATTTCTCCGGCGAGCACCTGCCCTCAGGAGCGAGCTCTGCTCGCGAAGGCTCTTCCCCTGCGCACCCTGCTCACTCCCGGACTGAAGTCCGGGCTACGTGGGTTTGCCTGGGGTTTGGGTGCCGGACCTTTCGCGGTTGAAACCGCTCCCACGGGCTGGTGCCGGCTTGTGGGCGGGGTGGGATTCGATGCGGTTCGCCGAGCTCACCGCATCCTACGGTCACATGCGATGGGGTGGCGGAGACGTAGGGTGGACCGCGCTTCATCGGTCCACCATGGGGGTGCCGGCGAACGCCATTGGTGGATGGAAAAAGCGCCATCCCCCCTACGGCCTGAACCCCGCCCGTAGGAGCGAGCTCTGCTCGCGAAGGCTCCTCACCGGGGCACCCTGTCCAGCCCCGGACTGAAGTCCGGGCTACGTGGGTTTGCCTGGGGTTTGGGTGCCGGGCCTTTTGCGGTTGAAACCGCTCCCACGGGCTGGTGCCGGCTTGTGGGCGCGGCGGGACGCGATGCAGTTCGCCGAGCTCACCGCATCCTACGGTCGCATGCGATGGAGGTGGCGGAGGCGGACGTAGGATGGGCTGAGCTGTGCGAAGCCCATCGATGCCAGGCGGACGATGCCGATGCCCCATCACTCCGTAGCCCCGTGCCGGCGGGCGACGGTTTTGCTTGGGCATGAAAAAGGGCGCCAGCGGCGCCCTTCGTCGTTACGGGGCAATCAGCGCGGCACCAGGGCCGGGAGCAGTGTGCGGGAGATGGCTTCGCGCACCTGGGGCAGCAGGGTGGCGTTGCCGCCCAGCAGTTCCTCCACCAGCCGCCGCAGGGCAGTGGCGCGTTCCGGGCTGAGGCCGCTGACGGCGTGTTCGCACGCCTGTTCGGCGCTCACCCCCGGCGGAATGCTGAGGCCCAGTGCAACCAGCCGGTCGCGGAAGTCATCCTGGTCGATCAGATCGGCATGCATCATGTCGGTATCTCCTCCTGGTGCTGCGTCAGCGCAGCACGCCCTCTTCCTGCAGCAGTTTGAAGATAGCCTCGGCACCCGCTTCTGGCGAAAGATCCTTGAGGACCTGGCCGCCGCCACCGGAGGCCTTGGCCGTCGCCGCCTTCATGCGCTCGGCACCGGTCTTGGCCTTGATCACCTTGAGGCGCTTGGGGCGCGGGCGGGCGGGTTGCAGTTGGCTGTCGGCGAACAGCTCGTCTTCTACCATGTCCACGTCTTCGGCACTTAGCTGTCCGCGACGCGCCGGGCCGTAGGCGCTCTGCCGTGCGGTCGGGGCGGCGTTGTCGACGCTGGCGAGGAACGGCAGGCGCACCTTCAGCCGGCGCCGCTGGCCACGGGGCAGGGCTTGCAGCACCTGGGCGACGCCGTTGTCCACCTGCTCCACTTCGGCCAGGCCCACCACCAGCGGCCAGCCGAGGCGTTCGGCCAGCAGGTAGGGGAGCATGCCCGAGCCTTCGCCGGTTTCCGCCTGGCTGCCGGTGAGCACCAGTTGCGCGCCGCTGTGCTGGATGAAGTCGCCGAGGGCCGGCAGGGCGTCGTCACGCGGGCCCTGCTCCAGCACCACCAGCTCCGTCAGGCCCATGCCCAGGTAGCTGCGCAGGGCGTCTTCCCGGGGGTCGCCAGCGTGCACCACCCGCAACTGCGGGCCGGCCAGGCGCAGGCCCAGTTCCACCGCGCGGGCGTCCTGGTCGGCGCGGCGCGGACGGCCGGAGGTCGGGTGGGCGCCGACCGAGACGAGGCTGACGATCTTCAGTGCGTCATGCGGCATCGCGTGCCCCTCCCTGACGGTATTGCCGTACCCGCTCGATGAGTGCGGCGAGGATGGCGCCGGAGTCGCCGATCACCGAGAGATCGGCGCGTTTGATCATGTCGCAGCCCGGGTCCATGTTCACCGCCACCACCTTGTCGCAGGCACCGATGCCCTGCAGGTGCTGGATGGCCCCGGAGATGCCCACCGCCAGGTAGACCCGCGCGGTGACCCAGGTGCCGGTGGCGCCGACCTGGCGGTTGCGCGGCATGTGGCCGTCGTCCACCGCCACGCGGGAGGCGCCTTCGGTGGCGCCCAGCTCGCGGGCAGCCTGGTGGAACAGGTCCCAGTCCTTCACGCCGTTGCCGCCGGAGAGGATGAACTCCGCTTCGGCCATGGGGATCTGCGCCGGGTCCACGGCTACCGGGCCGAGGTCTTCGAGGCGCGGCAGGCTGTGGGCGATGGCGTGGGTGAGTTCCAGGGCGCGGGCCTCGTGGCGGGTCTCGCTGACCGGCTCGGCGCATTCGGCGGCGGCCAGCACCAGGCGGGGCAGGCGCCGCACCAGGTCTTCACGGCCGGCACCGGCCCGGCCCGTGGCCTGCTGGTCGGCTACCTGCCAGACGCGGGTGGCCGGGCGTTCACCGAGCTTGGCGGCCAGGCGCCGGCCCAGCTCGCCGCCACCGGTGCGGCTGTCGGGCAGCAGCCAGTGGCGCGGCGCCAACTGGCTTTCCACGGCGCTCAGGGCCAGTACCCGCGCTTCCGGCGAGTAGCCGTCGAAGGCTTCACCGGGGATGCGCAGCAGGCGGTCGACGCCAGCGGTGTCGAAGGCGCTTTCCTTGTCCTCGCCGAACACTATGGCCACCACGGCGCCGTCACTGCCGGCCAGCTTGCGGGCCAGGCCGAGCAGGTCCTTGTCGTGGCTGGAGAGGCGGCCGCCGACCATGTCGGGCACCACGCAGATGTGGAAGGCCGGTTGTTCGATGACCAACAGCGGCAGTTGCACCACCTCGGGCGCGCTGCTGCGCTTGCCGGCGGTGCCCTGCTGGGCGCCGCTGCGGTCGATGCGCTTGACGCCGTTGGGGCCGATGAAGCCGGCGGCGGCCACATGGGGGTTCTTGCGCAGCACGCCGTTGGGGCCCATCCAGCTGGCCTGGCCCTGGGTCTGCAGCAGGCCGTGCAGCGGGTGCAGGCGGTTGCGGGCGATCCACTCGGCGCGTGGGTCGCGGCGGATGATGTCGCTCATGCTCGGGTCTCCAGGCGGGGGAGGCGGTCGATGGCCATCACGCCACCTCCATGGACGCTTTGTTGGCGGCCGGTTTCTTCACCTCGGCCGGGGCCTCGATGAGCACGTCGGCCACCAGTTCGGCGATGTCCTTGATCTCCGGGCGCGGGGCGACCACGCCTTCGAGCATCGCGGTGCACTGCGGGCAACCGACGGCCACCAGTTCGGCGCCGGTTTCCTTTATGTCCACCATGCGCATGTCGGGAATCCGCTGCTTGCCGGGGATGTCGGTGATCGGCGCGCCGCCGCCGCCGCCGCAGCAGCGGGAGCGGAAGCCGGAGCGTTGCATTTCCTTCACCTCGATGCCGATGGCCTTGAGCACGGCACGCGGCGCTTCGTACTCGCCGTTGTAGCGGCCGAGGTAGCAGGGGTCGTGGTAGGTCACGCTGCCGGCCTTGCTCTGGCCGAGGTTCAGCGCGCCGGCACGCACCAGCTCGTCGATGAAGGTGCTGTGGTGCAGGACGTCGTAATGACCGCCGAGGGCGCCGTACTCGTTCTTCAGCACATGGAAGCTGTGGGGGTCGCAGCTGACGATGCGCTTGAAGCGGTACTTGGCCAGGGTGGCGATGTTGCGCCTGGCGAGGGTCTGGAAGGTGGCCTCGTCACCCAGGCGCCGGGCCACGTCGCCGCTGTCGCGCTCTTCCAGGCCGAGCACGGCGAAGTCAACGTTGGCGGCCTTGAGCACTTTCACGAAGGCGCGCAGGGTGCGCTGGTTGCGCATGTCGAAGGCACCGTCGCCGACCCAGAACAGCACGTCTGCCTGCTGCTTGTCGCTCATCAGCGGCAGGTTCAGGTCAGCCGCCCAGTTCAGCCGGCCGCCGGGGGCGAAGCCGCCGGGGTTGTCGGTGGCGATGAGGTTTTCCAGCACCTCGGCACCCTTGTTCGGGGTGGCGCCCTTCTCCAGGGTCAGGTGGCGGCGCATGTCGACGATGGCGTCGACGTGCTCGATCATCATCGGGCACTCCTCGACGCAGGCGCGGCAGGTGGTGCAGGACCACAGCGTATCGGCATCCACCAGGGCCTTGCCTTCCAGGGACACGATGGGCTGGTGCGGGCCGCCGCTGTGCTCACCCAGGGCCTTGCCGGGGTAAGGGCTGCCGGCGAAGGAGGCGTCGTTGCCGCCGGCCAGGCCGATGACCATGTCCTGGATCAGCTTCTTCGGGTTCAGCGGCTGGCCGGCGGCGAAGGCCGGGCACATGGCTTCGCACTTGCCGCACTGCACGCAGGCGTCGAAGCCGAGCAACTGGTTCCAGGTGAAGTCGGTGGGTTTCTCCACGCCCAGCGGGGCGCTCGGGTCGGTCAGGTCCAGGGCCTTGAGGCCGGTGGAGCGGCCGCCACCGAAGCGTTCGGCGCGGCGGTGCCAGGCCAGGTGCAGGGCCCCGGCGAAGGCGTGCTTCATCGGCCCGCCCCAGGTCATGCCGAAGAACAGCTCGGACACGCCCCAGGCCACGCCCACGGCGAGGAGGGCCGCGAGGAACCAGCCGCCGAAGCCGGCCGGGAGGATGCCGGCCACGGGCAGGGTGGCGATGAAGAAGCTCGCGGAGAACATCAGCAGGCTTTTCGGCAGGCGCATCCATGGGCCCTTGGACAGCCGCGCCGGCGGGTTGCGCCGGCGCTTGGCGACGAACAGGGCGCCGACGAACATCAGCGCCGTAGCCGCCAGCAGGGCGAAGCCGAGGATGCGGCTATGCAGGCCGAAGCCATGCACCAGGATCGCCAGCAGCGCCGCCAGGACGAAGCCACCGGCGGTGGCGACGTGGGTCCTGGACATGTATTTGTCGCGCTCGACCACATGGTGCAGGTCCACCAGGTAGCGGCGCGGCATCTTCATCAGCCCGCCGAGCCAGTCGACCTGCGACGGGCGGCCCCGGCGCCACATGAGGAAGCGCTTGGCGGCGCCGAGCACGGCCAGGCCGAGGGCGGTGAAGAGCAGGAGGGGAAGAATCGTGTTCAGCATTGCTGGTCTCCCTACGGGACCGGGTGAACGCGGGGAGGATGCGCGGGAGGGGTGCCGCTTCGCTCACCCCATCCCGCGTCTACCTGGCGGCGTCAGAAGTCCTTGCACAGGCGCAGGGCGTCGTAGATCGCCGCGTGCACGTTGCGTGGGGCGCCGCAGTCGCCGATGCGGAACAGCAGGTAGCCGTCACCGGGCTCGCTGAGGCAGGGTTGCGGCTGGATGGCGAACAGGGCGTCGACGTCGATCTGGCCCTTGTTGCGTGAGCCTTGCTTGAGCGCGTAGTACAGCGTCTCGTCCGGGCGCACGCCGTTCTCGATGACGATCTGGTCCACCACGCGCTCTTCGCGGGCGCCGGTGTACTCGTTCTCCAGCACGGCCACCACCTTGTCGCCCTCGCGGTAGACCTTCTCCAGCACCAGGTCGCTGGTCATGATCACTTCCTTCGGGTACAGGCTGCGGTAGTAGGTCGGGAAGGTGGTGCCACCCATGGCGACGCCGGGCTTGATGTCGTCGGTGACGATCTCCACCTGGGCGCCCTTCTCGGACAGGTAGTCCGCCGCGGACATGCCGCCGAACTCGCAGATGGTGTCGTAGACCAGCACGTTCTTGCCGGGCTCCACCTTGCCTTCGAGGATGTCCCAGGCGCTCACCACCAGCCCTTCGGCGGCACCCCAGTGCTCGTTCTGCTCGATGAACGGATGGCCGCCGTTGGCCAGCACCACGATGTCGGGCTTGAGGTCGAGGAGGGTGGCCGGATCGGCGGCGGTGCCCAGGCGCAGGTCGACGCCGAGGCGGGCGATCTCCAGCTGGTACCAGCGGGTGATGCCGGCGATCTGGTCGCGCTGCGGGGCCTTGGCGGCGAGGGTGATCTGGCCACCGAGCTGGTCCTTCTTCTCGAACAGGGTCACGTCGTGGCCGCGCTCGGCCGCCACGCGGGCCGCTTCCATGCCGGCGGGGCCGCCGCCGACGATGACCACCTTGCGCTTCTTGCCGGTGGTCTTCTCGATGATGTGCGGAACGCCCATGTACTCGCGGGTGGTGGCGGCGTTCTGGATGCACAGCACGTCCAGGCCCTGGTACTGGCGGTCGATGCAGTAGTTGGCGCCGACGCACTGCTTGATCTGGTCCACCTGGCCCATCTTGATCTTGGCGATCAGGTGCGGGTCGGCGATGTGGGCGCGGGTCATGCCGACCATGTCCACGTAGCCGCCTTCGAGGATGCGGGTGGCCTGGTTCGGGTCCTTGATGTTCTGCGCGTGCAGCACCGGGACGTTGACCACTTCCTTGATGCCGGCCGCCAGGTGCAGGAAGGGCTCCGGCGGGAAGCTCATGTTGGGGATGACGTTGGCCAGGGTGTTGTGGGTGTCGGCGCCGGAGCCGACCACGCCGATGAAGTCGAGCATCCCGGAGTCGCTGTAGTACTTGGCGATCTGCTTCATGTCCTCGTGGGACAGGCCGTCGGGGTGGAACTCGTCACCGGAGATGCGCATGCCGACGCAGAAATCCGGGCCGACTTCTTCGCGCACGGCCTTGAGCACTTCCAGGCCGAACTTCATGCGGCCTTCGAAGGTGCCGCCCCATTCATCGGTGCGCTTGTTGACGCGCGGGCTCCAGAACTGGTCGATCATGTGCTGGTGCACGGCGGACAGCTCGACGCCATCCAGTCCGCCGGCCTTGGCGCGGCGCGCGGCCTGGGCGAAGTCACCGATGACGCGCCAGATCTCTTCCACCTCGATGGTCTTGCAGGTGGCGCGGTGCACGGGTTCGCGGATGCCCGACGGGGACATCAGGGTCGGCCAGTTGTAGCCGTCCCAGCGCGAGCGCCGGCCCATGTGGGTTATCTGGATCATGATCTTGGCGCCGTGCTTGTGCATGGCGTCGGCGAGGTTCTGGAAGTGCGGGATGATGCGGTCGGTGGACAGGTTCACCGAACTCCACCACTGCTGCGGGCTGTCGGTGGACACCACCGACGAGCCGCCGCAAATGGCCAGCCCGATGCCGCCTTTGGCCTTCTCCTCGTAGTACTTCACGTAGCGCTCGGTGGTCATGCCGCCGTCGGTGGCGATCACCTCGGCGTGAGCGGTGGAGAGCACGCGGTTGCGGATGGTCAGCTTGCCGATCTGGATCGGCTGGAACATTGCTTCGAAGGCCATGGTGCGTGCTCCGGCTTACAGGGGTTTGACGATGAACAGGCCGTCGTCGTGGCCTTCTTCCGAGCCGCTGTAGACCTGCTCGGCGACGGTACGAAGGCTGCTGCCACGGGCGGCGAGGATCTGGTCCATGGCGCCGGCGAACCAGCCGGTGAACATGTAGTCCACCTTGCGGCCGACCTTGCCGTAGACGTAGACGAAGGCGGAGTGCTTGAGCTTGACGCTGGCGGTGCCCTTGTCGAGGTCGATGTCCTGGATCTGGAACAGGCCCCAGCCGCGCTGGGACAGGCGCTTCATGTAGTGCTCGAACACCGCCACGCCTTCCAGGCCGTGACATTCGGCCTCCTTCTCGCACCAGTGCCAGGCGGACTTGTAGCCGGCCTTGTAGAGGATCTCGGCGTAGCGCGCAGGACCCAGCTCGGCCTCGATGCCCATGTGGTTGTTGACGAAGAAGTGGCGCGGCACATAGAGCATCGGCAGGGCGTCGGTGGTCCAGACGCCGGTCTCGCTGTCGACTTCGATGGGCAGTTCAGGGGCGTGTTTGGCCATGTGGATAACTCCGAATTCAGGTCAGGTATCGGGCGGATGGCGCTTCAGTCATCCGCCGCAGAGATGAGCCACCGCGCGGTGGGCTGGTGGATGAAAAGAGCGTCATCCACCCTACGTTCGTGTTCGGTTCGGTCCGGCGTCATTCGCCCCAGACGTCGCGCAGGACGTTGACCCAGTTCTCGCCCATGATCTTGCGCACCACCCGTTCGCTGTGGCCGCGCCCCAGCAGGGTCTCGGTCAGGTTGGGGAACTCGCCCACGGTGCGGATGCCCAGGGGGTTCACGATCTTGCCGAAGTTGGTCAGGCGGCGGGCGTAGCCCTTGTCGTGGGTCAGGTACTCGAAGAAGTCCTGGCCGTGGCCCTGGGTGAAGTCGGTGCCGATGCCGATGGCGTCCTCGCCGACGATGTTCATCACGTACTCTATGGCTTCGGCGTAGTCGTCGATGGTGGAATCGATGCCCTTGGCCAGGAACGGCGCGAACATGGTCACGCCGACGAAACCGCCGTGGTCGGCGATGAACTTCAGCTCTTCATCGGACTTGTTGCGCGGGTGTTGCTTCAGGCCGGACGGCAGGCAGTGGGAGTAACAGACGGGCTTCTTCGATTCGAGGATGACTTCCTCGGAGGTCTTGGAGCCGACGTGGGAGAGGTCGCACATGATGCCGACGCGGTTCATTTCGGCGACTATCTCGCGACCGAAGCCGGAGAGGCCGCCGTCGCGCTCGTAGCAGCCGGTGCCCACGAGGTTCTGGGTGTTGTAGCACAGCTGCACGATGCCCACGCCGAGCTGCTTGAACACCTCCACGTAGCCGATCTGGTCCTCGAACGCATGGGCGTTCTGGAAGCCGTAGAGGATGCCGGTCTTGCCCTGTTCCTTGGCCTTGCGGATGTCGGCGGTGGTGCGCACCGGGATGACCAGGTCGCTGTTCTCGCGGATCAGGTTGTTGCTGGCGACGATGTTGTTCACCGTGGCCTGGAAGCCTTCCCAGACGGAGACGGTGCAGTTGGCAGCGGTCAGGCCGCCCTTGCGCATGTCTTCGAAGAGTTCGCGGTTCCACTTGGCGATGATCAGGCCATCGATGACGATGCTGTCGGCGTGCAGTTCGGCTGGGCTCATCAGGCTGTCCCCTTTGATTCTTGGTGCGCCGAATCTTCTGCCGGCGCTTTGAAGGGAGCATATCCCCGGGGCTTTGGGCGCTATCGTGCAAAAGCGACCGGGGTATTGCCGAAAGCGTCAAGCCGGTCGCGGATAGGCATGCAGGGCTCGGCGGCGCGGCGGCTCGTGGCGGGCCGCGCGTCCGGCAACCGCCGATGGGGCCGCCGGGCATCTATATAAGAAGGTGGCGGCACACCACCCGGCGTCGGTTTCAGCATGCACAGGGTCGCTGAGGTGCAATTTCCCAGGCGCAGGGATGGCAAGCTCGCGTAATGCCCCGGACCCGTGCGCGCAGACGCGCGGTCCCGGCAACAGGGTGGCAACCGGCCCGCGTACCGTGGCGGTCGGCGCTGCCGCAGCCGAAACCTCCAGGCCCAGGCGCCCAGCGCCCGGCCTGCGGAGCCGAGGAACGCTGTATGCCTGATGAGACGCTTCACCTGCCTCTGATTCAGCGCGTGCTGGCGCGGGAGAAGGACACCCCCGGTGCCCTGCTGCCGATCCTGCACGCCATCCAGCAGGGCGCCGGCTACATTCCCGCCCTTGCCATCCCCGAGATCGCCCGCGCCCTCAACCTCAGCCAGGCCGAGGTCCATGGGGTGATCAGCTTCTACCACGACTTCCGCACCGCCCCGTCGGCGCGCCACACCGTGCGCCTGTGCCGCGCCGAGTCCTGCCAGAGCCGGGGCGCCGAAGCCCTGGCGGCGCAACTGCGTGAGCAACTGCAACTGGACGACCACGGCACCCTCGCCGATGGCCGCGTCAGCCTGCGCCCGGTCTATTGCCTGGGCGCCTGCGCCTGCTCCCCGGCGGTCGAGGTGGACGGCAAGGTCCACGCCCGGCTGACCCCTGAACGCCTGCACGCGCTGGTGCAGGGTTGCCTGGAGGACGGCTCATGCTGAGGCTGTGCATCCCCTGTGATTCCGTCGCCCGCGCGGTGGGCGCCGATGCCGTGGCCGACGCCCTGGTGGCCGAGGCCGCGCGCCGGCAACTGCCGCTGGAGGTGCACCGCACCAGTTCCCGTGGCCTCTACTGGCTGGAGCCGCTGGTGGAACTGGAGGGGGCCGAGGGCCGCCTGGGCTTCGGCCCGGTGAGCGAAACCGACGTGCCCGGCCTGCTCGACGCCCTCGCCGGTGACGGCCAGCATCCCCTGGCCCTGGGTGCGGTGGAAGAACTGCCCTACCTGAAGAGCCAGCAGCGGCTGCTTTTCGCCCGCGCCGGCATCACCCGGCCATTGTCCCTGGACGACTACCGTGCCCACGGCGGCTTCGAGGGCCTGGCCCGTGCCGTGGCGCTGAGTGGTGACGAGATCGTCACTGCCGTGCTGGATTCCGGCCTGCGTGGGCGCGGTGGTGCTGCCTTCCCCGCTGGCATCAAGTGGCGCACGGTGCGTGGCGCCGTCGCCGAGCAGAAGTACGTGGTGTGCAACGCCGACGAGGGCGACTCCGGCACCTTCGCCGACCGCATGCTGATGGAGGGCGACCCCTTCCTGCTGATCGAGGGCATGGCCATTGCTGGCCTCGCCGTCGGTGCCAGCCAGGGCTACATCTACGTGCGCTCCGAGTACCCCCAGGCGGTGGAGGCCCTGCGCTGCGCCATCGTGCTGGCCCGTGATGCCGGCTACCTCGGCGCCGACGTAGCCGGCAGCGGCCGGCCCTTCGAGCTGGAGGTGCGGGTCGGTGCCGGAGCCTACATCTGCGGCGAGGAAACCGCGCTGCTGGATTCCCTGGAAGGCAAGCGCGGCGTGGTCCGCGCCAAGCCGCCGCTGCCGGCGCTGCAGGGCCTGTTCGGCCAGCCGACGCTGGTGCACAACGTGCTGACCCTGACCTCGGTGCCGCTCATCCTGGCCCGGGGCGCGGCGTTCTACCGTGACTTCGGCATGGGCCGCTCCCTGGGCACCATGCCCTTCCAGCTGGCCGGCAACGTCCGTCATGGCGGCCTGGTGGAGCGGGCCTTCGGCCTGACCCTGCGGGAGCTGATCGAGACCTACGGCGGCGGCTGCGCCAGTGGCCGGCCGGTGAAGGCCGCCCAGGTGGGCGGCCCCCTGGGGGCCTGGGTGCCACCCACGCAGTTCGACACCCCGCTGGACTACGAGGCCTTCGCCGCCATGGGCGCCATGCTCGGCCACGGTGGTGTGGTGGTGGCCGACGACAGCCTGGACATGGCGCAGATGGCGCGCTTCGCCCTGCAGTTCTGCGCCGAGGAGTCCTGCGGCAAGTGCACGCCCTGCCGCATCGGCTCGACCCGGGGCGTGGAAGTGGTGGACCGGCTGATCGCCGCCACCGACATCACTGCCCGCGAGGAGCAGGCCCTGCTGCTGCAGGACCTCTGCGACACCCTGACCTACGGCTCGCTCTGTGCCCTCGGCGGGATGACCGCCTTCCCGGTCACCAGCGCCCTCAGGCACTTCCCCGCCGACTTCGGGCTGCCGCCCACGGAGGCTGAGCAATGATCCAGATCTTCGACCCCGCCAAGGACACCGACCTGGGCACCCCCGCCCGCCAGAGCGAGGTGCAGGTCAGCCTGAGCATCGACGGCCGCACGATCAGCGTGCCTGCCGGCACCTCGGTGATGCGTGCCGCCGCGCTGCTCGGCACCACCATTCCCAAGCTCTGCGCCACCGACAGCCTGGAAGCCTTCGGCTCCTGCCGCATGTGCCTGGTGGAAATCGACGGCATGCGCGGCTACCCCGCCTCCTGCACCACGCCGGTGACCGAAGGCATGGTGGTGCGCACCCAGACGCCCAAGCTCGCCAGCCTGCGGCGCAACGTCATGGAGCTGTACATCTCCGACCACCCGCTGGACTGCCTCACCTGCTCCGCCAACGGCAACTGCGAGCTGCAGACCGTGGCCGGCCAGGTGGGCCTGCGCGAGGTGCGCTACGGCTATGACGGGGCCAATCACCTGAGCGATGCGAAGGACACCTCCAACCCCTATTTCGACTACGACCCGAGCAAGTGCATCGTCTGCAACCGCTGCGTGCGGGCCTGCGAGGAGGTGCAGGGCACCTTCGCCCTGACGATCGACGGGCGCGGCTTCGATTCGCGCGTGGCGGCGGCCGGCGGGGAGAACTTCCTCGACTCCGAATGCGTCTCCTGCGGGGCCTGCGTGCAGGCCTGCCCCACCGCCACGCTGATGGAGAAGAGCGTGGTGGAGATGGGCCAGCCGGAGCGCAGCGTCATCACCACCTGCGCCTATTGCGGCGTGGGCTGCTCCTTCCGTGCGGAGATGAAGGGCAATGAGCTGGTGCGTATGGTCCCGGACAAGAACGGCCAGGCCAACCACGGCCACTCCTGCGTCAAGGGCCGCTTCGCCTGGGGCTACGCCACCCACCCGGACCGCATCACCAAGCCGATGATCCGCAAGCGCATCACCGACCCGTGGCAGGAAGTGAGTTGGGAGGAGGCGGTGAACTACGCCGCCGGCGAGTTCCGCCGCCTGCAGTTGCAGTACGGGCGCGACGCCATCGGTGGTATCACCTCCAGCCGCTGCACCAACGAGGAGACCTACCTGGTGCAGAAGCTGGTGCGCGCCGGTTTCGGCAACAACAACGTGGACACCTGCGCCCGCGTCTGCCACTCGCCCACCGGCTACGGGCTGAAGCAGACCCTGGGCGAGTCCGCCGGCACCCAGAGCTTCGACTCGGTGATGCAGGCCGACGTCATCCTGGTGATCGGTGCCAACCCCACCGACGCCCACCCGGTGTTCGGCTCCCAGCTCAAGCGCCGCTTGCGCGAGGGCGCGCGGCTGATCGTCATCGACCCGCGCCGCATCGATCTGGTGGACTCGCCCCATGCCCGCGCCGAGCTGCACCTGGCGCTGCGTCCGGGCACCAACGTGGCCATGCTCAATGCCCTGGCCCACGTGATCGTCACCGAGGGGCTGGTGCAGCAGGACTTCGTCGACGCCCGCTGCGAGCCGGCCGACTTCGCCCGCTGGAGCGCGTTCGTCAGCCGTCCCGAACATGCCCCCGAGGCCCTGGGCCCGGTCTGCGGCGTGGCCCCGGAGGCCATCCGCGCGGCGGCCCGGCTCTACGCCACCGGCGGCAACGCGGCCATCTACTACGGGCTGGGCGTGACCGAGCACAGCCAGGGCAGCACGGCGGTGATGGGCATCGCCAACCTCGCCATGGCCACCGGCAACGTCGGCCGCGAGGGTGTCGGGGTGAACCCGCTGCGCGGGCAGAACAACGTGCAGGGTTCCTGCGACATGGGCTCCTTCCCCCATGAGCTGCCGGGCTACCGCCACGTCTCCAACGAGGCGGTGCGGGCACAGTTCGAGCAGGCCTGGGGGGTGACCCTGCAGCCCGATCCGGGGCTGCGCATCCCCAACATGTTCGAGGCCGCCCTGGGCGGCAGCTTCAAGGGGCTGTACTGCCAGGGCGAGGACATCGCCCAGAGCGACCCCAACACCCAGCACGTGACCGTTGCGTTGTCTGCCATGGAGTGCGTGGTGGTGCAGGACATCTTCCTCAACGAAACCGCCAAGTTCGCCCACGTGTTCCTGCCCGGCAGCTCCTTCCTGGAGAAGGACGGCACCTTCACCAACGCCGAGCGCCGCATCTCTCGCGTGCGCAAGGTGATGGAGCCGCTGGGCGGCAAGGCCGACTGGGAGGCCACCGTGGCCCTGGCCAATGCCCTGGGCTACCGCATGGACTACCGGCACCCGTCGGAAATCATGGACGAGATCGCCCGCCTCACGCCGACCTTCAGCCGCGTCAGCTACGCCGAGCTGGAGCGTCACGGCAGCCTGCAATGGCCGTGCAACGACGCCGCGCCGGACGGCACGCCGACCATGCACATCGACGCCTTCGTGCGTGGCAAGGGGCGCTTCATGCTGACCGGCTACGTGCCCACCGAGGAGAAGGTGAACAACCGCTACCCGCTGTTGCTCACCACCGGGCGCATCCTCAGCCAGTACAACGTCGGCGCGCAGACCCGGCGTACCGACAACGTGGCCTGGCACGAGGAGGACCGCCTGGAGATCCACCCCAGCGACGCCGAGAGCCGTGGCATCGCCGAGGGCGACTGGGTGGGCGTGGGCAGCCGTGCGGGGCAGACCGTGCTGCGTGCCCGGGTGACCGAGCGGGTGGCGCCGGGGGTGGTGTACACCACCTTCCACTTCCCCGAGTCGGGCGCCAACGTGATCACCACCGACAACTCCGACTGGGCCACCAACTGCCCGGAATACAAGGTGACGGCGGTGGAAGTGACGAAGGTGTTCCAGCCTTCCGAATGGCAGAAACGCTATCAGGCGTTCAGTGACGAACAGCGGCGTTTGCTCAAGGAACGCCGCAGGACGGAGAGAGTCGAGGCACGCCGATGAGCACAGACAACCTGATCAAGATGGCCAACCAGATCGCCCAGTTCTTCAGCAGCGAGCCGGACCCGGAGGCAGCGGTGAAGGGCGTCCAGCAGCACCTGCAGAACTTCTGGACCCCGGCCATGCGCATCGAGCTCATGGCCTGGCAGGTGGAGCGCCAGGGCGAGAACCTCCACCCCCTGGTGCAGGCCGCCCTGGCCGAGCAGGGGCGGGCGGTCTAGCGTCTTGCTCCACGCCATCGGGCGTTCCGGTGGATCGGTGGAGCGCGATCCACCCTACGCGGTGCCGCATGCACAACCCGTAGGATGCGGTGAGCTCGGCGAACCGCATCGCATCCGAGCCGTGCCTGGCCATGATGGGCTTCGCACAGCC